>JBIPNU010000123.1:0-6615 GCA_044370615.1 Burkholderiales bacterium | reverse complement strand
TACGGTGACGCTTGCCTACTGGATGGTCCTCGCCTGCGCGATCCTTCCCTACCTGACGGTGGCCGTGGCGAAAGCCAGGCCCGACTACGACAACGCGGCGCCTCGCGCGCAACTCGAGGCATCGACAGGATACCGGCTGCGCGCCTGGTGGGCTCACCTCAACCACTTCGAGGCCTTCCCGCCCTTCGCCGCCGCAGTGATTATCGCGCACCTCGCGCAGGGTCGGCAGGATTGGATCGACGTTCTCGCCGTGGCCTTCGTCGCGTTGCGCGTCCTGTATTCGATCCTGTACGTCGCGGATCGCCCGACCGCGCGCTCGCTGGTCTGGATCGCAGGCCTGGGCTGCATGGTCGGCCTGTTCGTGGTCGCCGGGCTCGCCTGAGCGGCGTCCGGCCGGTGTCCGGACGGCGGCGCGCGTGCGCCCGCGCCGCCCGGACCAGCGGAGGCGCGCCGGCCGGGAAATGTGCAAGAATCCACGGCTGCTGTCGGTCGGGTGCAGCGAAGGTGTCGCCGTGACCGTGCCGGCGCGAATGCGTGCCGGGCGGTGGCGATCGCGGCCCCGGTCCGAAGGCAAGGCCGGGTCCGGCTCGTGAGGACGGGTCGCCGATTCGATCGCCTTCCCGTACCGGCACAGTCGCCGAACGCCGCGCGGCGGCGGCCGGGTGCGCCGAACGGCCACCGGGCCGTGCGCGCGAGCGCCGCGTCACGCGCAGGCTGCCGCCGACGACCAGTCCAGAGCGAAGTTCCGAACGCAAGCCCCTGAGAGGAAGCCAGCATGGCCCAAGATCCGCTGAACACCCTGCGCGAGTTCAAACTGAAGTCCGGCAGGACCGGCCGCATGTATTCACTGAAGGCGCTCGAGGAACAGGGTTTCGGCAAGACCTCCCGGCTGCCGGTCAGCCTTCGCGTGGTGCTCGAGTCGGTGCTGCGCAACTGCGACGGGCAGCGGATCACCCCGGACGTGGTCAAGGCGCTCGCGGCCTGGAAGCCCAACGGCGAGCGCACCACCGAACTGCCCTTCGTGCTCGCCCGGATCATGCTGCAGGACATGGCCGGTTTCCCCGCGCTCAACGATTTCGCGGCGATGCGGGCAGAGGCCAGGCGGCAGAACTTCGATCCGGCGCGGATCGAGCCGCTGGTGCCGGTCGACCTCGTGGTCGACCACTCGATCGTGGTCGACGTGCACAACTCCACCGACGCGCTGCGCCGGAACATGGAGATCGAGTTCGAGCGCAACGGCGAGCGCTACACCTTCCTCAAGTGGGCCAAGCAGGCGTTCTCGGGCATCCGCGTGGTGCCCCCGGGCAACGGCATCTGCCACCAGGTGAACCTCGAATACCTGTCGCGCGGCGTCTGGGAGAAGGACGGCATCTTCTATCCCGACTCGGCCGTCGGCACCGATTCGCATACCACGATGGTCAACGCGATCGGCGTGCTCGCCTGGGGCGTGGGCGGCATCGAGGCCGAGGCGGCGATGCTCGGCCAGCCGTACTACTTCCTCGAGCCCGACGTGGTCGGCGTGCACATGACCGGCAAGCTCGCCCCGGGGGTCACCGCCACCGACCTCGTGCTCACGGTCACCGAGCTGCTGCGCAAGACCAAGGTGGTCAACAAGTTCGTCGAGTACTTCGGCGAAGGGGCGGCCTCGCTCACCCCGACCGACCGGGCCACCGTCGCGAACATGGCGCCCGACTACGGCGCCACCTGCGGCTTCTTCGCCATCGACGAGAAGACGCTGGAGTACTACCGCATGACCGGCCGCGAGGAGCACTGCGACGCGATCGAGTCCTACCTCAAGGCGCAGGGCATGTTCGGCATCCCGCGCAAGGGGGAAATCGACTACTCGCAGGTGGTCGAGCTTGACCTGTCGACCGTGCGCCCGAGCGTGTCCGGTCCGAAACAGCCCGAGGAGCGGCTCAACCTCGAGGCGATCAAGGATCGCTTCAACGAGCTGTTCTCCCGTCCGGTGGCCGAGAGCGGCTACAACAAGCCGGCGGCGGATCTCGACCAGCGCTTCCCGGTGGCCAACGCCTCGATCGGCGATGTCGGGCACGGCGACATCGGCATCGCGGCGATCACCTCCTGCACCAATACCTCCAACCCGTGGGTGCTGCTGGCCGCGGGCCTGCTCGCGAAGAAGGCGGTCGAGAAGGGGATGAAGCCGCATCCGCGGGTGAAGACCTCGCTCGCCCCCGGCTCCAAGGTGGTCACGGCCTACCTGAAGGATTCCGGCCTGCTGCCCTACCTCGAGCAGCTCGGCTACCACGTGGTCGCCTACGGATGCACCACCTGCATGGGGCTCGCGGGTCCGCTCGACAAGGACCTCGAGGAGTCGATCGTCAGGAACGACGTGATCTGCGCGGCGGTGCTCTCCGGCAACCGCAACTTCGAGGCGCGGGTACACCAGTCGCTCAAGGCCAACTTCCTGATGAGCCCGCCGCTGGTGATCGCCTTCGCGCTCGCCGGCACGGTGCGCATCGACATGGAGAAGGATCCGATCGGCCATGACCGCGACGGCAAGCCGGTGTTCCTGAAGGATCTCTGGCCCACGCCGGCGGAAGTCGACGCGGTCATGAAGTACGCGACCGACGCGGAGTGCTTCCGCCGCGAGTACGGCGACCTGTCCGGCGCGAAGGACCTCTGGGAGGCGATCCCCGAGGCGAAGGGCGCGCTGTTCGATTGGGACAGCAAGTCCACCTACCTGCTCGAGCCGCCGCTGTTCGAGGGCTTCAAGCGCAGCCTGCCCGAGGTCACCGACGTGCGCGGCGGCCGGGCGCTGGGCATCTTCGGCAACAAGCTGACCACCGACCACATCAGCCCCGTGGCACCGATCCGCAAGGGCACGCTGGCCGGCGACTGGCTGGTCGCGGCCGGCAGCACCGACCTGTCGAGCTTCGGCTCGCGCCGCACCAACCACGAGGTGATGGTGCGCGGCGCGTTCGCGAACCCCCGGATCAAGAACCTGATGGTCCCCGGCTCCGAGGGCGGCGTGACGATCCACCAGCCCAGCGGCGAGAAGATGCAGATCTTCGAGGCGGCGATGCGCTACCAGAAGGACGGCGTGCCCCTGTTCGTGTTCGGCGGCGAGGAGTACGGCACCGGTTCGTCGCGCGACTGGGCGGCGAAGGGCACGCAGATGCTCGGCATCCGCGTGGTGGTCGCGCGCGGCTACGAGCGGATCCATCGCTCCAACCTGGTCGGCATGGGCGTGCTGCCCTGCCAGTTCAAGGGCAACGACAGCGTCCAGTCGCTGGGCATCACCGGCGAGGAGAGCTACGAGCTGCTCGGCGTCGCCGGTGGCGACATCAAGCCGCTGCAGGACGTCACGCTGGTGATCCACCGCAAGGATGGAACCACCCAGCGGGTCGCGGTGACGCTGCGCGTGGACTCGCCGATCGAGGTCGAGTACCTGAAGAACGGCGGCATCCTGCCGTTCGTGCTGCGCGAGCTGATGGCCGCCTGAGCGCGGCCGCCGCGGCATCCTCCTCCTGCCTACTTCAATCACAGAGCCTGCCATGACCCAAGACGCCTTCAATACGCTGCGCGACTTCGCTCCCTCGCCCGGGAAGTCGGGTAAGTACCACTCGCTGGCTGCCCTCGAGGAGGCGGGCCTGGGCAGGATCTCCCGGTTGCCGCGCTCGATCCGGGTGGTGCTGGAGGCGCTGGTGCGCCACTGTGATGGCAGGAAGGTCACGCCGGAGCACGTGAAGGCGCTGGCGGCCTGGCAGGCCAACGGGGCGCGCACCACCGAGATCCCGTTCATCGTGGTGCGCATCGTGCTGCAGGACCTGATCGGCTTCGGCACGCTGAACGACCTTGCCGCGATGCGCAACGCGGCGAGCAAGCTGGGCGTGCCGGCCGGCAGCATCGAGCCGCTGGTGCCGGTGGACGTGGTGGTCGACCACTCGGTCGAGATTGACGTCTACAACCGCCCCGACGCGGTACAGGTGAACCAGGAGATCGAGTTCAAGCGCAATGCCGAGCGCTACCTGTTCGTGAAGTGGGCGCAGGGCGCCTTCAAGACGGTGCGGGTGGTGCCGCCGGGCAACGGCATCATCCACCAGATCAACATGGAGTACCTGTCGCGCGGGGTGTGGGAGAAGGACGGCGTCTGGTTCCCCGACACGGTGTTCGGCACCGACTCGCACACGACGATGGTCAACGGCATCGGCGTGGTGGCCTGGGGCGTGGGCGGCATCGAGGCCGAGGCGGGCATGCTCGGCCAGCCCAACGCCTTCCTGACCCCGGACGTGGTGGGCTGCCACCTGACCGGGCGCCTGCGTGAAGGCGTCACCGCTACCGACCTCGCGCTGACCGTCACCGAACTCATGCGCAAGGCGAAGGTGGTCGGCAAGTTCGTGGAGTTCTTCGGCGAGGGCGCGGCCAACCTGACGGCGGCCGACCGCTGCACCGTGGCCAACATGGCGCCGGAGTACGGCGCCACCATGGGCTACTTCCCGGTCGACGAGAAGACGATCGACTACTTCCGGACCACCGGGCGCGAGGCCGAGCACATCGCCGCGATCGAGGCGTACTTCAAGGCGCAGGGCATGTTCGGCATGCCGAAGGCGGGCGAGATCGACTACACGCAGGTCATCGAGCTCGACCTCGGCAGCATCGTCCCCAGCCTGTCCGGGCCGAAGCGGCCGCAGGACCGGGTGAACCTGCCCGAACTCGGGCGCGATTTCGACCGCCTGTTCTCGGCCCCGACCGAGAAGAACGGCTACGCGCGAGCGGCCGACGACCTCGGCCGGCGCGAGCAGACCGGCCACGGCTTCGACGTCGGCCACGGCGACGTGCTGATCGCCTCGATCACCTCGTGCACCAACACCTCCAACCCTGCGCTGCTGCTGGCGGCTGGCCTGCTCGCCAAGCGCGCGGTGGAGAAGGGGCTGAACGTGCACCCGCGCATCAAGACCTCGCTGGCGCCCGGATCGCGGGTGGCGACCAAATACCTGCAGGATGCCGGCCTGCTGCCGTTCCTCGAGAAGCTCGGCTTCGGGGTGGTGGCCTACGGCTGCACCACCTGCATGGGCGCGGCCGGTCCGCTCGACGCGAAGATCGAGGAGACGGTCGTCTCGAAGGACCTCGTCACCTGCGCGGTGCTCTCGGGCAACCGCAACTTCGAGGCCCGTGTCCACCCCAACCTGCGCGCGAACTACCTTGCGAGCCCGCCGCTGGTGGTGGCCTACGCGCTGGCCGGCACGGTGCGTACCGACCTCACCACCGATCCGCTCGGCACCGATCGCGACGGCAAGCCGGTGTACCTGAAGGACATCTGGCCCACGGATGCGGAAGTGGCCGCACAGCTCAAGTACGCGTCCAATGCCGAGCACTTCCGGCGCGAGTACAGCGACCTCTCGGGCAACCGCAAGCTGTGGGAAGCCATCCCGACGGTCGAGGGCGCGGTCTACCAGTGGGATCCGAAGTCGACCTTCATCCGCGAACCGCCGTTCTTCGAGGGCGTGACCCGTACCCCCGGGAAGGTGAGCAACATCGTCGGTGCCCGCGCGCTCGCGATCCTCGGCGACTCGATCACGACCGACCACATCAGCCCGTCCACCAAGATCCGTCCCGGCACCCCGGCGGGCAAATGGCTGGAGCCGTTCCAGGCCAACCATCCGCCCGCGGAGTGGGGCCACTTCGGCGTGCGTCGCTGCAACCACGAACTGATGGTGCGCGGTACCTTCGCCAACGTGCGGCTGCGCAATGCGGTGGCGCCGGGCACCGAAGGGCCGATCACGAAGCACCAGCCCGACGGCGCGCAGATGACGATCTTCGAGGCCTCGGAGCTGTACCGGCAGTCGGGCACGCCACTGGTCATCTTCGGCGGCGAGGACTACGGCATGGGGTCGTCGCGCGACTGGGCGGCCAAGGGCGTGCAGCTGCTCGGCGTCAAGGCGGTCATCGTGAAGAGCTTCGAGCGCATCCATCGCGCCAACCTGATCGGCATGGGCGTGGTGCCCCTGCAGTTCAAGCCGGGCGAGGACGTGTCGACGCTGAAGATCGACGGCACCGAGACCTTCACCATCGACGGCCTCGAGGGCGGCAACGTGAAGCCGATGCAGGACGTGGTGATGACCATCACCCGTGCCGACGGATCGGTGCAGAAGGTGACGCTGACGCTGCGGATCGACACCGGCATCGAGGTCGATTACCTGAAGCACGGCGGCATCCTCCCGTACGTGCTGCGGGAACTCGTGGCCGAGGCGGCCTGAGCGAGGCGGGAGCGCGGGCGGGCTGGGCGCGGGCGCCGGTCAGCCGCGTCCGCTCGTGTCCCCCGGCTCCGGTCGGAGGCCCGACTGGAGCCATCTCCCTGACTTCGCTGCCGGGCCTGCCCGGCCCCGCGAGCCTCGGCCGGTGGGTGCTGGCCCGGACGGGGATCTGGCCCGGGGGGCACGCTCGTCGGGATGGGCGGCCGTTGCTGCACCGGACGCGGGCGCCGGTCAGCCCCTTCCGCTCATGTCCCCCGGCTCCAGCCGGTCGCCTGACTGGGGCCTCCTCCCTGACTTCGCTGCAGGGGCTGACCGGCACCCTCGACCCTCGTCGACCCTCGACCCTCGACCGCTTGGCCCTGGTCCCGAAGAGGGGCTGTTCCGAAGGTCCTGTTCCTCG
>JBIPNU010000315.1:0-4067 GCA_044370615.1 Burkholderiales bacterium | reverse complement strand
CCGGGTAGGGATGTTCCCGCTCCTCAGGCCGAGAACAGGTCCACGAAGCGGTCCACCGGCATCGACTCCAGGCGCGCCGTGTCGGCGCAGGCCGCGAGGATCGTGGCCTGCTGCTTCGCCGCGAACCGGCGCGCGAGGTTGACCGCGAACTTCGCGTCGAGCAACGGGTAGCCCTCCTCGCGGCGCCGGCGATGGCCGACCGGATACTCGACCTCCACGCGGGCGGTCGACGTCCCGTCCCGGAACGTGACCTGGATCGCGTTGGCGATCGAGCGCTTCTCCGGGTCGAGGTAGTCGCGGGAGTAGCGCGGGTCCTCGACGATCTCCATCCGCTCGCGCAGCGCGTCGATCCGCGGATCGGCGGCGGCGCCGTCCTCGTAGTCGGCGGCGGTCAGGTTGCCGCGGATCATCCCGACCGCAGCCATGTACTGGATGCAGTGGTCGCGGTCGGCCGGGTTGTGCAGCGGCCCGCGCTTGTCGATGATGCGGATCGCCGACTCGTGGGTGGTGATCGTGACCTTCTCGATCTCGTCGAGCCGGTCGCGCACCTGCGGATGCAGCGCGAGCGCGCACTCGACCGCCGTCTGCGCGTGGAATTCGGCCGGGAACGAGATCTTGAACAGTACGTTCTCCATCACGTACGAACCCAGCGGGCGGCCGAGAACAAGCGGCCGCCCCTTGAACAGCACGTCCTGGAAGCCCCAGGTCTTCGCGGACAGCACCGACGGGTAGCCCATCTCGCCGCGCAGGGTCATCCACGCGATGCGCACCGCGCGCGAGGTGGCGTCGCCCGCAGCCCACGACTTGCGCGACCCGGTATTCGGCGCATGGCGGTAGGTGCGCAGCGACTGTCCGTCGACCCATGCATTGGATACCGCGTCGATCACCTCTTCGCGCGTGCCGCCCATCATCGCGGTGACCACCGCGGTCGAGGCGACCTTGACCAGAACCACGTGGTCCAGCCCGACCCGGTTGAAGCTGTTCTCCAGCGCGAGCACGCCCTGGATCTCGTGCGCCTTGATCATCGCGGTCAGCACTTCGCGCACCGTCAGCGGTGCGTCCCCGCGGGCGATGCGGGTTCGCGACAGCCAGTCGGCCACGGCCAGGATGGCGCCCAGGTTGTCGGAGGGATGGCCCCACTCGGCGGCGAGCCAGGTGTCGTTGAAGTCCAGCCAGCGCACCATCGTGCCGATGTTGAAGGCCGCCTGCACCGGGTCGAGTTGCCAGGGCGTACCCGGGACCTTCGCCCCGTGCGGGACGATCGTGCCTGGCACGATCGGGCCGAGCAGCTTGGTGCAGGCCGGGTATTCGAGGGCTTCCAGCCCGCAGCCGATCGTGTCGAGCATGCAGTAGCGGGCGGTGCGATAGGCCTCGTCGCTGTCGATGCGCGCAGACACCGCGTAGTCGGCGATGTCGACCAGCAGGCGGTCAGGCTCGGGGCGGATGTTGGAGATCGGGGCGGACATCGGCGGATCCTCCGGAGAGTGCTCGCACGGCAGTGGCGCGAGAGAGTGGGGCGCTGGCAGGGGCGCGGGCGGGAGGCAGGTCGGGCACCGGTTCGCGCCCTCATGCCTCGGCAGGGACAGGACTTCGCCCGGGTTTAGGCTCGCCGGGGGGCGAGGACGGCGGCAGGCTGCTAGCGGGAAGGCGGGGGGGCGTCGCGGGCGACCGCCGAACCCGGACGATGGAAGTGGGGGTGGGGGTGGGGGTGGGGGCGGGGGCGGGGGCGGGGGAGGCGAGCGGGTCAGCGCGACTCCATCGGCACCCACCGCCGTCCCTCGGGGCCGGTGTAGTTCGCGGTGGGGCGGATGATCTTCCCGTCCTGGCGCTGTTCGATGATGTGGGCCGACCACCCGGCGGTGCGGGAGATCACGAACACGGGCGTGAACATCGCGGTGGGCACGCCCATCATGTGGTAGGAGACCGCGCTGAACCAGTCGAGATTGGGGAACATCTTCTTCTCTCGCCACATCACGGTTTCCAGGCGCTCGGCGACGTCGAACAGGCGCATCGACCCGGCGGCGGCCGAGAGGCGGCGTGCGACCTCCTTGATCACCACGTTGCGCGGATCGGAGATCGTGTAGACCGGGTGTCCGAATCCGATCACCACCTCGCGCGCCTGGACGCGGCGCACGATGTCCTGCTCGGCCTCGTCCGGCGTCGCGTAGCGCGACTGCACCTCGAAAGCCACTTCGTTGGCACCCCCGTGCTTGGGGCCGCGCAGGGCACCGATGCCGCCGCAGATCGCACCGTGGAAATCGGCCCCGGTGCCCGCGACCACCCGGCAGGCGAAGGTGGAGGCATTGAACTCGTGCTCCGCGTAGAGGATGAGCGAGGTATGCATCGCGCGCACCCAGTCGGCGGGCGGCGGTTTGCCGTGCAGCAGGTGCAGGAAGTGGCCGCCGATCGAGTCGTCGTCGGTCTCCACCTCGATGCGGCGCCCGTTGTGCGACCAGTGGTACCAGTAGAGCAGCATCGAGCCGAACGAGGCCATCAGCCGGTCGGCGATGTCGCGCGAGCCGGCGAGGTCGTGGGCCTCGCGCTCGGGCAGCAGGCAGCCCAGCGCCGAGGCGCCGGTGCGCATCACGTCCATCGGGTGCGCGGAGGCGGGAATACGCTCGAGAAGCTGCCGGAGCGCCGAGGGCAGCCCGCGCAGGCCTTTCAGCTTTTCCTTGTAGCGCTGAAGGGCGGGCGCGTCGGGCAGCTGCTCGTGGACGAGCAGGTGGGCGATCTCCTCGAACTGCGCGCTGTCGGCGAAGTCGAGGATGTCGTAGCCGCGATAGTGCAGGTCGTTGCCCGATCGGCCGACGGTGCACAGTGCGGTGTTGCCTGCCGTGACTCCGGAGAGGGCGACCGATTTCTTGGGCTTGAAGGCTGGGGCGGTGGGTTGTTCGCTGCTCATCGGATCCTCCGCGGGGGCAAGCGCCGCAGGCGCTGGGTGAAAAAACGGCCGCTACGCTGGCGGCCGTCGTCGATTCGCTCCGTTGCCGGGCCGATCAGCCGAGCAGGTGCTTGACCCCGTCGCGCTCCTCCTGCAGTTCCGCGAGCGTCGCCTGCATCTTCGCGCGGCTGAAGTCGGAGACCTCCAGCCCCTGGACGATCGAGTAGCGACCGCCCGAGCAGGTTACCGGGAAGCCGTACATCACGCCCTCGGGGATGCCGTAGCTGCCGTCGGACGGGATGCCCATGCTGACCCAGTCGCCCGCCGGCGTGCCGAGCATCCAGCTGCGGATGTGGTCCATCGCGGCATTGGCCGCGCTGGCGGCCGAGGACAGGCCGCGCGCGTCGATGATCGCCGCGCCGCGCTTCTGGATGGTCGGGATGAAGGTCTGCTCCAGCCAGGCCTGGTCGTTGATCGACGCCCAGGCGGCCTTGCCGTCGACCTGGGCCTGGAACAGATCCGGGTACTGGGTGGCGGAGTGGTTGCCCCAGATCGTCATACGGGTCACCGAGGAGACGGGACGGCCGACCTTCTGCGCGACCTGCGTGAGGGCACGGTTGTGGTCAAGGCGCATCATGGCCGTGAACTGGGTCGGCGACAGGCTGGGGGCGTTGCGCATGGCGATCAGCGCGTTGGTGTTGGCGGGGTTGCCCACCACCAGCACGCGCACGTCGCGCGCCGCGACCTCGTCGAGCGCGCGTCCCTGGGGCCCGAAGATCTTGCCGTTGGCCTCGAGCAGGTCCTTGCGCTCCATGCCCGGACCCCTGGGCCGTGCGCCGACCAGCAGCGCGACATTGACGTCGCGGAAGGCGACCTTCGGATCGTCGGTGGGCGTCACTGACTGCAGCAGCGGGAATGCGCAGTCGTCCAGTTCCATGATCACGCCGCGCAGCGCCTTCTGCGCCTTCTCGTCCGGGATCTCGAGCAGTTGCAGGATCACCGGCTGGTCCGGGCCCAGCATCTCGCCGCTGGCGATGCGAAACAGCAGGCTGTAGCCAATCTGGCCAGCGGCCCCGGTGACGGCGACACGAACGGGCGCTTTCATCTTCTTGCAATCTCCGATGGGGTGGGGGGGCGGTCGATTCCGCCACCAGGACGCGAACCGCGGCGGGCGACCGGGCGAGGA
>JBIPNU010000022.1:0-11784 GCA_044370615.1 Burkholderiales bacterium | reverse complement strand
GGCGGGTCGATCGGCGACACGCTCGCGGCGCTGCACGGGGTGATCGGCGTGCTGCTCGCGCTCCATCACCGTCGCACGGGCGGTGGCCGTGGCCAGGTGATCGACATCGGGCTCTACGAGGCGGTGTTCAACTGCATGGAGAGCCTGTTGCCCGAGTACAGCGCGTTCGGCGCGGTGCGCGAACCCGCGGGCAGCGCGCTGCCCGGCATCGCGCCCAGCAACGCCTATGTCTGCACGGATGGCGCGGTGCTGATCGGCGGCAACGGCGACAGCATCTTCCGTCGCCTGATGGACCTGATCGGGCGCCCCGACCTGCGCGACGATCCCGGGCTTGCCGCCAACGACGGCCGCGCCCGACGTGCCGGCGAACTGGACGCGGCGATCGGCGAGTGGACGTCGCATCGGCCGATGGAAGAGGTGCTGGAGGGGCTCAACCGCGCGCGCGTGCCGGCCGGGCGCGTCTACACCGCGCGCGACATCGCCGAGGACCCGCACTACCGGGCGCGCGGCATGATCCAGCGCATCGTCGCCTCCGACGGCGAGCCCCTGGACGTACCCGGCGTGGTGCCGCGGCTCTCCGACACGCCGGGCAGCCTGCGAAGCGCGGCGCCGCGACTGGGCGAGCACACGCTGCAGGTGCTGCGCGAGGCCGGCGTGAGCGAGGCGTCGATCGCCCGGCTGCGCGAGCGCGGCGTGATCCAGGTCGACGACGAGGGGGCAGGGCGATGACCGGGGAGCACCCGCGGGTGTTCGTGCACGACGTGTCGTTGCGCGACGGGCTGCAGGCCGAGCCGGTGTTCGTGCCCACCGACGACAAGGTCGCGCTGGCCGATGCGCTGTCGGCGACCGGCCTCGCGCGCATCGAGGTCACCTCGTTCACCTCGCCGCAGGCGATCCCGATGCTGGCCGACGCCGCGGAGGTGATGCGGCGGATCCGGCGCGCGCCGGGCGTCGAGTACACCGTGCTGGTGCCCAACCTGCGGGGGGCGGAGCGCGCGCTCGAGGCGCCACCCGACGAGTTCAACCTGGTGATGTCCTGCTCGGAGACGCACAATCTCGCCAACCTGCGCATGACGCGCGAGCAGTCGGTCCGGGCGTTGCGGCAGGTGATGCGGCTGGCCGACGAGGCCGGCGTCGCGGTGAACGTGTCGCTGTCGTGCGCCTTCGGCTGCCCGATGGAGGGCGAGGTACCCGAGGCACCGGTGCTCGATCTGGCGGCCCGGTTCCTGGCGGCGGGCGCGCAGGGGGTCACGCTGTGCGATACCACCGGCATGGCCTATCCGGGCCAGGTCGCCGCGCTGGCGCGCCGCTTCATCGATCGGCATCCGACCGCGCAACTGACCCTGCACCTGCACAACACGCGGGGGATGGGGCTCGCCAACGCGCTGGCCGGGCTGCAGGCGGGCGTGCGGCGATTCGACGCCTCGCTCGGCGGGGTGGGCGGCTGTCCGTACGCGCCGGGTGCGACCGGCAACATCTGCACCGAGGACCTCGTGCACATGCTCGCGCTGGAGGGCTGCGATACCGGCGTGGACCTCGCCGCCCTGCTCGACTGCGCGCGGCGTCTTCGTGCGCAGCTGGGACACGAGCTGCCCGGGCAGGTGGTCAAGGTGGGCCGCCGACTCGACCTGCATCCGGCGCCTGCGAGCCTCGCGCAGATCCGGGACCGCGCCATGGCGCGAGCGGCCGAGGACGACGCGCGATGATCGACCGGCTGGATCATCTCGTGCTGACCACCGCCTGCCCCGAGGCCTGCATCGACTTCTACACCCGGGTGCTGGGCATGACGGTCGAGCGTTTCGGGGTGAGCGAGGCGCTGCCGCAGGGCCGGCTCGCGCTGCGCTTCGGCCGCCAGAAGATCAACGTGCATGTGAAGGGCGCGGAGTTCGCCCCGCGCGCCCACCTGCCGGTGCCCGGAGCGCTCGACCTGTGTTTCATCGTCGAGCGCCCGCTCGACGAGGTGATCGCGCGACTGGGTGCGCTGGGCGTGCCGGTGATCGAGGGACCGGGTCCGCGCACCGGCGCGACCGGCCCGATCCGGTCGATCTACCTGCGCGACCCCGATCTCAACCTGATCGAGCTCTCGGAATATCCGCGCGCCTGACTCGGGCGACGAGGCTCGAAGCGTGCCTGCAGCCTCCGCTCCGGTCGCGGCGGACCGGCAAAAAAAGGCCGGTCGAGTCCGTTGAACGTCGGCCGGCCCAGCTGCCTGTCGCGTCCGCTGGCCGCGAGACGCAACGAGGACAGTATTCACCTCGGGTGTAGGATTGGCAAGGGGCGTTCGCGCCATCGCGCGCCCCCTGGCTGTCGACGCTGACGGGTCCGTCGGCTGGGAGGCCGCATCGGCCGGCGCGCCGCGCCGGCGACCCCTGGAGGCGTTCACCGGCATGCAGCACGCGGAGCTGGAGCGGCTGTCCGACTGGATCGGACAGCGCGAATCGGATGTCGACTACATCACCCTGCCTTCCGTCCTGAGGCTCGCCGCCACGCTCGATCGCGACGACCCGCGCCCGCGTGTCGGCGACCCGTTGCCGATCGGCTGGCACTCGATCCTCTTCCCGCGGGTGGTGCGCCAGTCGCAGATCGGCCCGGACGGCCACCCCCGGCGCGGCGACTTCCTGCCGCCGGTGCCCCTGCCCAGGCGGATGTTCGCCGGCAAGCGCATCGAGTTCGTCGGCGAACTGCGCGTGGGCGACGAGGTGCGGCGCGAGTCGGTCATCCACAGCGTCACGCCCAAGCAGGGCAAATCCGGCCAGATGGTGTTCGTCACGGTGCGCACCGAGATGTCGACCGATCGCGCAGTGGCGGTGGTCGAGGAGCAGGACATCGTGTACCGGGAGGAGCCCGATCCGCTCGCGCCCAAGGCACCGGCCGCGGCCCAGCCCGCGCCGGGCACCCCGGTCTGGCGGCAGGTGGTCACGCCCGACCCGGTGATGCTGTTCCGCTACTCGGCGCTGACCTTCAACGGGCATCGCATCCACTACGACCACCCCTACGTGACCGGCACCGAGGGCTACCCGACGCTGGTCATGAACGGCGGCCTGACCACGCTGCTCGTCTTCGAACTCGCCCGGGCGTTCGCGCCGGCGCCGGTCCGTCGCTTCGCCTCGCGCAATGTGCGGCCGCTGTTCGTGAACCGGCCGATCTCGCTGTGCGGGGAGCCTGCGGCCGACGGCCTGTCGGCGAAACTGTGGGCCGAGGACGACAGCGGCGCGCTCGCCCTGTCGGCTACCGCCGAGTTCGCGCGCAGCTAGGCCGCGCCGCGCGCCCACGGCCCGGGCGCGCCCGCCGCCGGGCGGCTGGCGGAGCCGATTCGGCTAAACTCGGCGGTTCTGTCCCGAGAGGGCCGGGGAGTTCCCCCCGGCCGACCGCCATGGAAGAGTTCGCCCGCATCCGCCGCCTGCCACCGTACGTGTTCAACATCACGGCGGAGCTCAAGATGGCGGCGCGCCGCCGGGGCGAGGACATCATCGACCTGTCGATGGGCAACCCCGACGGCCCGACGCCGCCGCACATCGTGGCCAAGCTGGTCGAGGCCGCGCAGCGCCAGGACACGCACGGCTACTCGGTGTCGAAGGGCATCCCGCGCCTGCGTCGGGCGATCTGCAACTGGTATCGCACCCGCTACGCGGTCGACCTCGACCCGGACACCGAGGCGATCGTCACCATCGGCTCGAAGGAAGGCATCGCCCACCTCGCGCTCGCCACGCTCGACCGCGGCGACATCGTGCTGGTTCCCAACCCCAGCTACCCGATCCACATCTACGGCCCGGTGATTGCCGGCGCGGACATCCGGCATGTCCGGATGACCCCGGGCGTGGACTTCTTCGACGAACTCGACCGGGCGATGAAGGAGTCGTATCCGAAGCCCAAGATGCTGATCCTCAACTTCCCGTCGAACCCGACCGGGCAGTGCGTGGAACTGCCGTTCTTCGAGCGGATCATCGAGATCGCGCGTCGCCACCACATCTACGTGGTGCACGACCTCGCCTATGCGGACATCACGTTCGACGGCTATCGTGCGCCCTCCATCCTCGAGGTGCCCGGAGCGCGCGAGGTGGCGGTGGAGTTCTTCACGATGTCGAAGAGCTACAACATGGCGGGCTGGCGGGTGGGGTTCATGGTCGGCAACCGCGATCTCGTTTCCGCGCTCGCGCGCATGAAGAGCTACCACGACTACGGCACCTTCACCCCGATCCAGGTCGCCTCCATCCTCGCGCTCGAAGGGCCGCAGGAATGCGTGCAGGAGATCGCGCTCACCTACCAGCGGCGCCGCGACGTCATGGTGCAGGGGTTGCACGCGGCAGGCTGGATGGTCGAGTCGCCGCGGGCGGCGATGTACATCTGGGCGCGCATTCCCGAGCCGTACGCGAAGATGGGCTCGCTCGAGTTCTCCAAGAAGCTGCTCGAGGAGGCGAAGCTGGCAGCCTCTCCCGGCGTGGGCTTCGGCGAATACGGCGACGATCACGTGCGGCTTGCGCTGATCGAGAACGAGTCGCGCATCCGCCAGGCGGTGCGCGGGGTCAAGGACATGTTCCGCAAGGACGGGCTGCTGTGATGGAACCGATGGACGTCGGCCTGCTGGGCATCGGCACGGTCGGAGGCGGCACCTTCCGGGTGCTGGCGCGCAACCGCGTGGAGATCTCGCGCCGCGCGGGGCGGGAGATCCGCATCACCCGCGTCGCCGACAAGGACCTCGAGCGCGCGCGCGCGCTCGTCGCCGACCACACCCCGGCCGGTGCATCGCCGGCGCAGGTGACCGCGGACGCCTTCGAGGTGGTGCGCGATCCCTCGGTGGGCATCGTGGTCGAACTGATCGGCGGCTATGGCGTGGCCCGCGACCTCGTGCTCGAGGCGATCGAGCGCGGCAAGCATGTGGTCACCGCCAACAAGGCGCTGCTCGCGCTGCACGGCAACGAGATCTTTGCGCGGGCGCGCGAGCGCGGCGTGATGGTGGCCTTCGAGGCGGCCGTGGGCGGTGGCATCCCGATCATCAAGGCGCTGCGGGAAGGCCTCACCGCGAACCGGATCGAGTGGATCGCCGGGATCATCAACGGCACCAGCAACTTCATCCTGTCCGAGATGCGCGACAAGGGCCTGTCGTTCCAGGCAGTGCTCGCCGAGGCGCAGCGCCTGGGCTATGCGGAGTCCGACCCCACCTTCGACATCGAAGGCATCGATGCCGGCCACAAGCTCACGATCATGTCGGCGATCGCCTTCGGCGTGCCGATGCGCTTCGACGCGGCCTATACCGAAGGGATCACCCGCCTCACCGCCGAGGACATCCGCTACGCCGAGGAACTCGGCTACCGGATCAAGCTGCTCGGGATCACCCGCCGCGCAGGCGAGGGCATCGAGCTGCGCGTGCACCCGACGCTGATCCCCTCGCGCCGGCTGATCGCCAACGTCGAGGGCGTGATGAACGCGGTGCTGGTGAAGGGCGATGCGGTCGGGCAGACCCTCTACTACGGTGCGGGCGCGGGGGCCGAGCCGACCGCCTCGGCAGTGGTGGCCGACCTGGTCGACGTGACCCGTCTTGCCACTGTCGACCCGGGAAACCGCGTGCCCCACCTCGCCTTCCAGCCGGACCAGATGACCGAGGCCCGCATTCTCCCGATCGCCGAGGTGGAAACGGCCTACTACCTTCGCATGCGGGTGCAGGATCGCGCCGGGGTGCTGGCCGACATCACCCGCATCCTCGCCGACCGCGAGATCTCCATCGACGCCATGGTCCAGAAGGAGCCCGCGCAGGGCGAGGCGGAGACCGACATCATCCTGCTCACGCATCGGACTGTCGAGCGCAACATGGACGAGGCGATCGCACGCATCGAGGCCCTGCCCACGGTATCGGGCAAGGTCACCCGCCTGCGCCTCGAGGATCTCTGAGCCGATGCGCTACGTGAGCACGCGCGGCGGCATGCCGCCGCGCGCCTTCCTCGACATCCTGCTCGAAGGACTGGCACCCGACGGAGGACTCGCGGTCCCGCAGTCGATCCCGCGATTCGATGCGGCTGCGCTCGCACGCCTGCGCGGCCTGGACTACCGTGCGCTCGCCTTCGAAGTGATCGCGCCCTTCGTCGACGATATCCCCGCCCCCGATCTGCGCGCGATGATCGATCGCACCTACACGGCTGCAGCCTTCGGATCCGAGGCCATCACGCCGCTCGCCTCGCTGGAGGCGCTGGAGCCGGGGCTGCACCTGCTCGAGCTGTCCAACGGGCCGACGCTCGCGTTCAAGGACGTGGCGATGCAGCTGCTCGGCCACCTGTTCGAGTACGCGCTGGCGCGGCGCGGCGAATCGCTCAACATTCTGGGCGCGACCTCCGGCGACACCGGGTCGGCCGCGGAGTACGCGATGCGCGGCAAGCGCGGGATCCGCGTGTTCATGCTGTCCCCGTACGGCGGCATGAGTCCCTTCCAGACCGCGCAGATGTTTTCGCTGGACGACCCCAACATCCACAACCTCGCGATCCGGGGGGTGTTCGACGACTGCCAGGACATCGTGAAGGCGGTGGGCACCGACCTCGCGTTCAAGGCGCGGTGGCGGATCGGCACGGTCAATTCGATCAACTGGGCACGGCTGCTGGCGCAGGTGGTCTACTACTTCAAGGGGTACTTCGCCGCCACCCGCGGCGGGGGCGAGACGGTTTCCTTCGCCGTGCCATCGGGCAACTTCGGCAACATCTACGCGGGCCATGTCGCGCGCCGGATGGGACTGCCGATCGACCGGCTGATCCTCGCCACCAACGAGAACGACGTGCTCGACGAGTTCTTCCGCACGGGTAGCTACCGCCCGCGCGGCAGCGCGGAGACCCGGCGTACCTCCAGCCCGTCCATGGATATCTCGAAGGCCTCGAACTTCGAGCGCTACGTCTATGACATCGCCGCGGCCGATGGCGAGCGGGTGGCCGCGCTGTGGCGCGAGGTCGAGGCCGGCCGCGCGTTCGACCTCGCCGGGAGCCCTGAATTCGCCCGCGTTCCGGGCACCGGCTTCGTGTCGGGCGCGAGCAGCCACGCCGACCGGCTGCGCACGATCCGCGAGGTGCATGCGGCGACCGGTCGCATCGTCGACACGCACACCGCCGACGGCATCAAGGTGGCTCGCGGACGCCGCCGGCCCGCGGAGACGGTCATCTGCCTCGAGACCGCGCAGGCGGCCAAGTTCGAGGACACGATCGTCGAAGCGCTGGGGCTGCGGCCGGCGCGTCCCCGGGGCTTCGAGGCCATCGAGCAGGCGCCCCGGCGTTTCGAGGTGATGGACGCGGACGTCGTGGCGGTCAAGCGCTACATCGAGGCGCACGGCGACTGAAGGCACCGCGCGCGGCGCCCCGCCCCGCTCCGCCCGCCCGCCCGCCCGCTACTTGTAGCGCCGCGCCACCAGCGTGGAGACGTCCACTCCCGCGACGATGTCGTCCTTGCGGCGGGCGTCGCCTGCGTCGATCAGACGGGCCAGTTCGAGCACCGCGTCGGCCCGGTCGTGCGGGACGAAGCACACGCCGGCGTCATCGGCGCAGACCAGGTCGCCGGGGCGGACCTGCACGCCGCAGATCGACACCGGCCCGTTGATCTCGACCGTCTCGAGCCGCCACTTGCCGGTGATCGGGGTGACCCCGCGGCACCAGACCGGAAAGCCGAGCGACCGCGAGGCATCCGGGTCGCGAATGGAACCGTCGACGATCACGCCGGCCTCGCCCTGGCGATGGCCGATCGTCGCCGACTGACCGCCGAGGTTGGAGCACCCGAGCAGCCCTTCGATCACCACCACATCGCCCGGCTCGGCGAGATTGTGGGCCTCGGCCTCGCCCATGTGGTGAACCTTGCCCTGGGCTGCGAGATGGACCTGGTCGCGCCGCTCGACGTTGCGCACGGTGACCGCCTGGCCGACGATCCGGCGCCCGGGAAGCATCGGCTGCAGCAGGTGTGCCGGCACCGCGGCCGCGATGCCGAGCGCATCCATCGCATCCGACACCGTGCAGGTGAGATCCGACAGCGCGCGAAAGGCGTCGAGCGTCGCGACGGGCAGTCGATGCAGCGTCCGCGTGACGACGCGTTCGGCAGGGACCTTGCCGGTCAGGGGTCTGGGCACGGCGTTCGTGGACATGTCGGTTCCGGGCGGAGGGTCGAAGTTGCGCAGCCGATTGTAGTCGCAGGTATGCTAGAAAGCCTGGTCGGCCAAGCGGCACATCGCCGACCCGATCGACCGCGCCGCATCCCTCGCTCCTTCAGCCGACCTGCCGCTCTTTCGACGACCGTCCCGCGCCGATGACCGACTCCGCGATGTCCTCGCTCCTGCCTCGGCCCGCAGGCCACGGGGCGGACCTGCCGCCCGCGCCCGGACCGGTGGGAGAGCCGATCGGAGCGGGTGCCGGCTACGCGACCCTTATCGGCGAGGTACTGGGCAGCAGTACGCTGTTCGCCGCGTTCGGCGCCGACGAGGTGCGCACGTTCTGCGGCTTCCTGCAGGTGTACCGTGCAGCGCCAGGCACCGCCTTCATCCGCGAGGGCGACCCGGGTGATTTCATGGTGCTGCTGCTCGAAGGCGAGGTCGAGGTGTTCAAGTCCACTCGCGGCGGGGGGCGTTCGCTGGTGGGCGTGGTGGCGCCCGGGCGCACCCTGGGCGAGATGTCGCTGATCGACGGCGAGCCGCGCTTCGCCACCTGCGTGGCGGCGACCCAGATCACCTTCGCGGCGCTGCATCGCGCCGGCTTCGAGCACGTGATGCGCGAGCATCCGCTGCTGGGCGAGAAGATCCTGCTGCACCTTGCCCGACTGCTCAACCAGCGCCTGCGCCAGGTGAGCGCCCAGCTGATGCAGGTGATGCAGCAGGCGACCTGAGGCGCGGCGCATCGTGGCCCGCCACGCATCGGGCGCCGGTGTCCTGGCCCTGCTGCTGGGACTTGCGGCGACCGGGTCGGTCCTGCCCGCTGGCGATCCTGTCCGCGCGGCGGGCGAGCGCGCGCCGCCGCGCATCGTGGCGCTGGCGCCCCATGTCGCCGAGCTGGTGTGGGCTGCCGGTGCCGGGGACCTTCTCGTTGGCGTGGTGGCCGGCAGCGACTGGCCTGCGCCGGTCCGCGACCTCCCGGTGATCGGGGCGGCGGGCCGGCTCGATCGGGAACGCATCGTGGCGCTCGCCCCGGACCTGGCGATCGGCTGGGCGAGCGGGGATCCGCCCGCCGATCTCGCGTGGCTGAGGGCGCGCGGGGTAGCGGTATACGCGACCGATGCGAGGCGACTCGAGGATGTGGCCGCCACGATCCGGGAAATCGGGCGCCTCGCCGGCCGCGACGGGGCCGCGGCGCGCGCGGCCGCGGCCTTCGAGCGCGAGCTGGCCGATGTTCGCCCGGTCGCGGGCGGTCCGCGCCCGCGGGTCTACGACCAGGTGTGGGAGCGACCGCTGCTCACGGTGAGTGCTGGCCATGTGATCGGCCACGCGATCGAGTACTGCGGCGGCGAGAACGTGTTCGCGCGGCTGCGGCAGCCGGTGCCCGCGGTGTCCGCCGAGGCGGTCCTCGCGGCCGATCCCGACCTCGTGCTCGCGGCGAGGACTGCGGGCGACCCGTTCGCGCGCTGGCGCGCCCGGCCCGGGCTGCGCGCGGTCAGGACTGGCCAGGCCCGCCTGATCGATCCCGACCTGCTGCACCGTCCCGGCCCGCGTCTCGTGCAGGGCCTGCGCGATCTGTGCGCGGCGCTGGCGGGATCCTGAGCGGGCGCGGGGTCGCGAACGCCGGTCAGCGCCCGCGATCTTTCCGCCACAGCACGTCGGGCACGCCGGCATCGCGGTTGATCGCGCGGCAGAGCACGAACAGCAGGTCGGAGAGGCGGTTGAGGTAGCGCCGGGCCGCGGTGGAGACCGGCTCGGTCGCGGCCAGCGTGACCATCCGGCGCTCGGCACGACGGGCGAGGGTGCGCGCGAGGTGGCAGCAGGCCGCGGCTCGCGACCCGCCGGGCAGGATGAATTCGCGCAGCGGCGCGAGGTCGGCGTTGAAGTGCTCGAGCTGCCGCTCCAGGCGCTCGATGTGCGCATCGGTGACCGCGACATGTCCGGGGATGCTCAGCTCGCCGCCCAGGTCGAAAAGGTCGTGCTGGACGCCGGTCAGGCAGTCGCGTACGGCATCGGACAGCGGTTCGGCCAGCACCAGGCCGACCGCGCTGTTGAGCTCGTCGATCGCGCCCATCATCTCCACCCGCGGCGCGTCCTTCGCGACGCGCGAGCCATCGCCCAGGCCGGTCTCGCCAGCGTCGCCGGTGCGGGTGTAGATGCGGGAGAGTCGGAAACCCATGGGGAACGCAGCAGCCGGCCGATCAGGAAAGAGGCCGGAGCCTACCGCGCCCGGTCGTGTCCGCTGCCCGGGATGCGGCTGACCAGCGCCTGCCCGGCGGGCATCGGTGGCCGACCGCGGGCGACCGATCAGGTCGTCGCGGTCGCGGACAGCCGCACGCCGAGCGCAGCCACCGCCTCGGCGGGCGTGCGGAACAGGTTGTCCGCGCCGATCAGCGCGGTGGTGCCGGTGCGCTCCAGCACGTCGATGACCGGGGCGCGCAGCGCACAGAACGCCAGCGTCACGCCGGAGGCACGCAGGCGCTCGACCATCTGCGCGATCGCGTCCACGCCGGAGGCGTCCACCTCGCCGATGCCGTCGGCCACGACCAGGATCGCTCGCACCCCGGTCTGCGTGGACAGGGTCTCGAGCACCGTGTCCTCGAACCACGGCACGTTGGCGAAGTAGAGCGAACCCTCGAAGCCGACCACTGCCAGGCCGTCGGCGGCGGCGGACCGCGCATCCGACCCGGTTTCCGCCACGCTGCCGTCGGGCTGCGGCGCGAGGGTGGTCACCCGCGGTCGCATCGTGCGGTAGAGGTAGAGTCCGAGCGCGAGCGCCGCGCCTCCGAGCACGCCGTAGTCGATGGAGGGGGCGAGCAGCAGGGTCAGCGCGAACGTGGCCCAGGCCGCGATGCCGTCGTGGCGGTGGGCCACCCACGCCTCGCGCATCGCGCGCAGGTTCACCAGGTTCGCCACGGCCATGATGATCACGCCCGCCAGCACGGCTTGCGGCAGGTGGTAGAGCAGCGGCGTGAGTGCGAGCAGCGTGGCCATGATCAGCAGGCCGGTGATCACGCTCGACAGGCCGGTTCGCGCGCCGCTGGCGAAGTTCACCGCCGAGCGCGAAAACGAACCGATCGTCGGGAAGGCCTGCGTGAGACTCCCCGCCAGGTTCGCCAGCCCCTGGCCGACGAGTTCCTGGTTCGCGTCGATGCGCTGCCGGGTACGCGCGGCGATCGATTTCGCGATCGAGATCGACTCGACGAACCCGACCAGCGCGATGATCAGCGCCGAGGCGAACAGCGCGCGCAGGGCATCCCACGAGAAGGTCGGCAGCGCGATGTCGGGCAGGCCGGGCGGGATGTAGCCCACCACCTCGCCGCCGCCCGACAGACGCAGGTGTCCGTCGCGCACATCGCGGATGCGCCAGGGGATGCCGGCGTCGGCCTGCGCCGCGCCGGCGGGCGCGAGGCCCGAGGCCGGCTCGCCCGGAGCCAGCAGCGGCGCCGACTGCAGTTCGCGCAGCCGCCGCGCATTCTCGCGGGCGAGTTCGTCGCGCTCCATGGTCGCCAGCTCGATCTCGTAGGCAAGCGCAGCCGCCGCCGCGCGCGCGGATCCCCCTTCGGCGAGCCGCTGCCGTCGCTCCTCCGCGGCCGCCCCCAGGCGAGCCTCGAGCGTGCGGATACGCGCGCGCGCATCCTGGAGGTCGCGCGCGACCGACTGCAGGTGCGTGTCCGCGAGCG
>JBIPNU010000021.1:0-11788 GCA_044370615.1 Burkholderiales bacterium | reverse complement strand
CACTTCACCCCCTGGCCACGGGAGCACGGCTGGGGCTTCCAGGAGTACGCGCGCCGGCACGGCGACTACGCGATCGTCGCGGTCGCCGCGCTGCTGCTGCGCGAGCCTGCAGCAGACGCAGGCCGCGGACGCATCGTGCGCGCCTCGGTCACCGTCGGGGGCGTGGCGAGCACTCCGCAACGGGTCGCCGAGGCGGAAGCGTGCCTGATTGGCAGCACCGGGGACTCCACGGCCCTCGAGGCGGCCGCCGAGGCCTGCGCGCGGGTACCGGCGATGGGCGATGCACAGGTACCCGTGTGGTACCGCAACCGGATCGCCCGCACCCTTGCCGCGCGCGCGCTCGCGCAGGCAGCCGAGCCGCCCGGCGCGCTCGCCTGACCGGCCCGCCCTGCCGCGATACCGGTTGCCCGGCCCTCTCCCTCTCCCTCTCCCCCGCCCCCGCCCTCATCATCGAATCCGACATCCCGAACCGATGCCACCCATCACCGACCTGTCCTCGACCGCCGAAGCCCTCCACGAGGTTGCCCTGACCGTCAACGGGCGGCCGGTACAGGCTCGGGTCGAAGACCGTCGCAGCCTCGCCGATTTCCTGCGGGACGACCTGCGCCTGACCGGCACCCACCTGGGCTGCGAGCACGGGGTCTGCGGCGCCTGCACGGTCTGGGTCGACGGGCATACCGCACGGGCGTGCCTCACCCTGGCGGTGCAGGCCGAGGGGTGCGACGTGCGCACGGTCGAGTCGCTGGCGAATCCCGATGGCACGCTGCATCCGCTTCAGCAGGCCTTCCGCGACTTCCACGCCCTGCAGTGCGGCTTCTGCACGCCCGGTATCCTGATGTCGCTCGCCGAACTGCTGCGCGATGCCCCCGAGGCCGACGAGGCGGCGATCCGCGACGTGCTGTCCGGTCACCTGTGTCGCTGCACCGGATACCAGAACATCGTGGCCGCGGCGCTGGCCGCCCTGGCGAGCGCGCGGGCGACGCGATGAGCCCGCTCGACGGAACTCGGGCGGTCGAGACCGGCCTGGGCGTGAGCACTCCGAGGATCGAGGACCCGTCGCTGCTGCGCGGAGAGGGACGCTTCCTCGCCGACCTGGCGCTGCCCGGGACTCTGCATGCCGCGTTCCTGCGCAGCAGCCACGCCCACGCGCGCATCACCCGGCTCGACCTCGCGGCGGCGCGTGCGCTGCCGGGCGTGGTCGCCGTCTTCGACCGCGCGGGGCTGCAGCCGGCGCTGACCAGCCCGCGCATGCCGCTGGGCTTCCCGTCGAGCACGCTGCAGCGAGACATCACGCCCTGGGTGCTGTCCGACCGCGAGGTCGCCTTCGTCGGGGAGGCGATCGCCATGGTGGTCGCCCGGTCGCGAGCGATCGCCGAGGATGCGATCGCGCTGATCGAACTGGAGGTCGAGCCCCTGCCGGTGGTGCACGACCTGCTCCAGGCGATCGCGCCCGACGCGCCGATCGTCCGCGCCGAGGCCGAATCGAACATCGCCGAGCGCTTCCGCGTCGGGTTCGGGGACGTGGACACCGCGTTCGCGAACGCCGCGCACCGCTTCTCCGAGACCCTGCAGGTGCACCGCGGTGCCGCGCACCCGATGGAGTGCCGCGGCGTGCTGGCCCGATTCGACCCGGTGGGCGACTCGCTCACCGTGTGGACCTCGACGCAGATGGCGCACGAGACCCTGCATACCGTCGCCGCGATGCTCGGGCTCGACCAGCACGACGTGCGGATCGTCGCCCCCGACGTGGGCGGCGGCTTCGGCGGCAAGTACCTGACCTACCCCGAAGAGGTCGCAGTGCCGGCCGCCGCGCGGCTGCTCGGCTGTCCGGTACGCTGGGTCGAGGACCGCGCCGAGCACTTCACCGCGTCCATCCACGAGCGCGACCAGCGCTGGGACCTCGAGATCGCGGTCGACGGGCAGGGTCGCATCCTGGGCGTGCGCGGGCGGATGCTGCACGACCAGGGTGCCTATACGCCCCAGGGCATCAACCTGCCCTACAACGCGGCGACCTCGGTGACCGGCCCCTACAAGGTGCCTGCCTACGGCCTGGAGGTGCTGGTCGTCCAGACGAACAAGACGCCGGTCATCCCGGTGCGCGGCGCGGGCTACCCCCAGGCCGCCTTCGCGATGGAGCGCCTGCTCGACCGCGTCGCGCGCGAGCTGGGGCTCGACCGCGCCGAAGTACGGCTGCGCAACTACGTGCGCCCCGAACAGATGCCCTACGAGAAGGGCATGGTGAACCGCGCAGGCGTGCGCTCGGTGATCGACAGCGGCGACTACCCGCGCAGCCAGGCGCTTGCCCTCGAGCGCATCGACTACGCCGGGTTCCCGGCCCGGCAGGCGGCCGCGCGCGCGCACGGCCGTCGGCTCGGACTCGGACTGGCGGCGGCGGTGAAGGCCACCTCCCGCGGGCCGTTCGAGTCTGCGCTGCTGCGCGTCTCGCCCCAGGGCCGGATCTCGCTCTACACCGGCGCGCTCGCGATGGGCCAGGGCCTGGCCACCGCGCTCGCGCAGATCGTCGCCGCCCCGCTGGGCGTTGCCCCCGAGGCGGTGCGCGTCACCTGCGGCGATACTGGCTACGTGTCGCTCGGCATGGGCGGATTCGCGAGCCGGCAGACGGTGATGGCCGGCTCCTCGGCGCATCTGGCGGCCCTCGAAGTACGCCGCAAGGCGCTGGCGGTGGGTGCGCAGTTGCTCGACGCGGAGCCCGATCGGCTCGAACTGCGCGACGGTCGCGTGCGGGTCGTCGACGATCCGGACCGGGGCCTTGCGCTCGCCGAGATCGCGCGCAAGATGAAGGGGGCGCCGGGCTACTCGCTGCCGCCGGGCATCACGCCCGGGCTCGAGGCAAGCGGACTGTTCCAGACCAACGCCCAGGCCCATGCGAACGCCTTCCATGCCTGCGAGGTCGAGGTCGACGAGGCCACCGGCGACGTGCGGCTGCTGCGATACGTCGCGGTCCATGACAGCGGCCTGCTGGTCAACCCGATGCTGGCCGAGGGACAGATCCACGGCGGCGTGGTGCACGGCATCGGCAACGCGCTCTTCGAGCGCATGGCCTACGACGATCAGGCACAGCCGCTGACCGGCACCTTCGCCGACTACCTGCTGCCGACCGCGACCGAGCTGCCCTGCCTCGAAGTGATCTTCACTCAGACGCCCTCGCCGACGAATCCGATCGGCGTGAAGGGGATCGGCGAGGCGGGCACGATACCCGTGGTGCCGGCGATCGTCTCCGCGGTCGAGGATGCGCTGGCCGACCTGGGCGTTCACCTGGCCGAGGCGCCGCTCTCGCCGGTGCGCATCGTCGAACGGATCGAGCAGGCGCGCGCGGCAGCAGGGCCAGCGGCGCGCTGATCACGCCCGCGTCATCCCCGACGTCGGCAACGCACGCGCGGGGTTGCCCCCGGGAGCCGCGGGCAGCCGATCGGCCGCAGGCCGACCCTGCCGAGCCGCCGCCATGGCGGGCTCCCCGACGGCCCACCGGTTGCGTGGGCATGGTCGTCGCGCGGTCTCCCGCGAGGGTGCGGCCGATCGCCCCCGCGGGCGCGACACCCGCGAGGGCGGCAGCCTCGGCCCGCGAGCACTCGCGGACTTGACCGCCCGGGAGCGCGTTCCTAGACTTC
Source organism: Burkholderiales bacterium (assembly GCA_044370615.1). Taxonomy (GTDB): domain Bacteria; phylum Pseudomonadota; class Gammaproteobacteria; order Burkholderiales; family CAIKXV01; genus CAIKXV01. Next base: position 8,159 of record JBIPNU010000021.1, on the reverse strand, counting down.
GGATACGGTTGTGATCACGGGCGTCCGCGCGAGACGGGCCCCGCCCCGGAGGAGAAATCGATGTCCACGCGCACTGTCCGGCCACGGCGCGGCCACCGCGGCCGAGCGATCGCCGCCGTTGCCGGAGCCGCCGCCCTTGCCACCGCCGCTGCCCTTGCCACGTTCCCCACCGCGGTCCGGGCGCAGGAATTCCCGTCCCGGCCGATCCGGCTGATCGAGGGCTTCGGCGCAGGTGGCGTGGTCGATCTTGTCGCCCGCCTGCTGATGCCGAAGCTCTCCGCCGCGCTGGGCCAACCGATCATCCTCGAAAACCGCGTGGGTGCGGCCGGCATCATCGCCAGCAGCGCCGTTGCCAAGTCGCCACCCGATGGCCACACCTGGCTGATCACCACCGGCTCGCATACGTCGAACACCGCGTTCAATGCGGCCAACGTACCCTACGACCCGATCCGCGACTTCACCGCCGTTACCCAGATCGCCCGCACCTACGGCATGGTCCACCTCGTGCATCCGTCGATCCCGGCGCGCAACGTCGCCGAGTTCGTCGCGCTCGCGCGCAAGTATCCCGGCAAGCTCACCTACGGCGCAGCGGGCATCGGCAACATCCTGCACATCAGCGCCGAAATGCTGAAATCAGTCACGCGAACCGACATCCGCTACGTTCAGTACAAGGGCGCGGCCCAGGCCACCAACGACCTGATGGGCGGCCACATCGACACGCTGTTCCTGACCACGCCGGTCGCCATGCCGCTGATCAAGGGCGGCAAGGCGCGCCCGCTGGCCATCACCGGGCCGACCCGGTGGAAAGGCCTGCCCGATGTGCCGACGATGCGCGAGGCCGGGTTTCCGGACTTCGACCTGATCGGGTGGTTCGGTCTGTGGCTGCCCGCCAGCGTGCGCCCGGAGATCGTCGCCCGCCTGCACGCCGAGTTCGAGCGGGCAGTCGCCGACCCCGATATCCGCGCGCGCTTCGACGACCTCGGGCTGCTGCCCGGAAACATGCGCACCGACGAGTTCAACCGCCATGTCGCGCAGGACCTCGCCCAGATGCGCGAACTCGCGCGCCGCATCATGAAGGACGGCGGCAAGGACAACTGACCCGTCGCAGCGCGGCGCACGTTCGGGTTCCCTTCGCGCCGGTCCGATCCGCTCGGAGAGGACGCGTCCGCTCGCAGCCCTCCCCCTGTTGACCCCTGGAAGATGACCATGAGCACGACCAGATCCTCGGAAGACCCCTATCGCAGCGCCCGCCGCAGCGAGGTGCGCGACGGCATGCAGATCGACTGGGACGTGCCGATCCCGATGGACGATGGCGTGGTGCTGCGCGCCGATGTCTTTCGGCCGCTGGGCGACGGTCGCCATCCGGTGATCCTGTCCTGCGGCCCGTATGCGAAAGGCCTCGAGTTCAAGGAGGGCTATCCCGGCAACTGGGCTCGCCTGGTGAAGGCAGCCCCCGAGGTGCTCGAAGGCTCTTCGAACAAGTACCAGAACTGGGAACTGGTCGACCCGGAGAAATGGGTGCCGGACGGCTACGCCTGCGTGCGCGTGGATTCGCGCGGCGCCGGCCGCTCCCCGGGCGTGATCGACTGCTGGTCGCCGCGCGAGACCCTCGACCTCAAACTCTGCATCGAGTGGGCCGGCGAGCAGGCCTGGAGCAGCGGCAAGGTGGGCCTGAACGGCATCTCGTACTACGCGATGAACCAGTGGCAGGCGGGCGCGCTCAGGCCACGGCACCTCGCGGCGATGTGCCTGTGGGAAGGCTCGTCCGACTACTACCGCGAACTCGCTCGCCACGGCGGCATCCTGTGCGGCTTCCTGGATGGCTGGTACCGGCGGCAGGTGAAGTCGGTGCAGCACGGTCTCGGATCGCGCGGCCCGACCAGCGCGGTCACCGGCGAGCCGGTGGCCGGACCGATCGAACTCGCCGACGCGCAACTCGAGGCCAACCGGGTCGATCTCGGCGGCGAGGCACTGGCGCGGCCGCTGATGGACGACTACTACCGGGCGCGCATCCCGCGCTTCGAGGACATCGAGGCACCGCTGCTGTCGTGCGCGAACTGGGGTGGCATGGGGCTGCACCCGCGTGGCAACTTCGAGGGCTACCTGCGCGCCGGATCACGCCAGAAGTGGCTGGAGGTGCACGGCGACACCCACTTCACGCACTTCTACAGCCGCTACGGCATCGACGTGCAGAAGCGCTTCTTCGGCCACTTCCTGAAGGGCGAGGACACCGGCTGGGATCGCCAGGCGCCGGTGTCGATCAACGTGCGACATCCGGGTGAACGCTTCGTGTTGCGCGACGAGCAGGCCTGGCCACTGCCCGGCACGCGCTTCACCCCGTACTACCTCGACTTCGAGCGCCGCGAGCTCACCGCGACCCGCCCCGCCCGCAGCAGCACGCTCGACTACGAGGCAATGGGCGAGGGACTGACCTTCAGCACGCCGCCGCTCGCCGCGCCGCTCGAGATCACCGGCCCGGTCGCGGCGAAACTCTGGCTGTCCTCGCGCACGCGCGATGCCGACGTGTTCTTCGTCGTGCGGGTCTACGACCCCCAGGGCAAGGAGGTCACCTTCATCGGCGCCAACGACCCGCGCGTGCCGGTGGCCATCGGCTGGCTGCGTGCCTCGCAACGCAAGCTCGACCCGGGCGAGAGCCGGCCCTGGCGTCCGTGGCACCCGCATGACGAGGTCTGGCCGCTGCAACCGGGCGTCCCGGTCGAACTCGATGTCGAGGTCTGGCCGACCTCGATCGTCGTACCGGTCGGCTACCGGCTGGCCGTGACCGTCCTCGGACGCGACTACGAATACGACGGCACCGATGCGGCGCTACCCAACGCCCCCTACCCGATGAAGGGCGTCGGGCCCTTCCTGCACGAGGATCCGCGCGATCGCCCGCCCGAGGTGTTCGGTGGCGTCAACACCCTGCACTGCGACCGGGAGCGCGCGCCCTATGTGCTGCTGCCGGTGATCCCGGCGCGCTGAAGTCCGCGCCGGCAGTCCGGAACCGGTGGGCGCGCGCGCCGGGCGCCCACCGGGCTGCTCAGGCGGCGAGCAGCCGCCAGCCGCTCTGGACGGCCAGTCCCAGCGCCATCGCCCAGAGAAAAACGCGAAGCATGCGCTTGTAGGTCTTCGCGTCGATCCGGTCCTGGATGCGCCAGCCCAGCGCCATCGTCGCCAACGCAAGCAGCGTGAGGGGCACCGAGGCGATCAGCGCGGTCTGCGTGAGCTGGCCGTTGACCGCCAGCGCGCCTGTCTGCACGGTGCGCGCCATCAGGAAACAGGCGTTCATGACCTGGCTCATCGCGATCACCGACAGCCCCAGCGCCGAGAAGTAGACCAGGATCGGCGGCAGCGCGACATTGACCGAGCCGGACAGGAAGCCCCCCAGGAAGCCCGCCACCGCTCCGCTCGCGCGCGGATGCTGGCGAACCGCACGCCAGTCGAGCCGGTTGAGCGCCTCCTGGCAGAGGTAGACGAACAGGGCTACCGCCAGGAACAGCTTGAGCCAGTCCTGCGGGGCAAAGATCAGCAGCTTGGTGCCGAGCAGCGCGCCCGGAAGGGTCCAGGCCGCTACCGGCCAGTGGCGACCCAGGCTCTCGCTCCAGTTGCCGCCGCGGAACACCGTGACCACCCCGGTGACGATGTTGGGCATCACCGTCACCACGACTGCGGTGCGGATGTCCATCAGCATCGCCAGCACCGGGGTGGCGATCACCGGGAAGCCGAAGCCGATCGCCCCTTGCAGCAGGCCGGCAACCGCCACCACGCCGAACACGGCGAACCACAGCGCGAGAGACAGTTCAGCATCCATGACACGCCCCGCCGCGCCGCCTTCCGGGCAGCCCGGGGATCCGGTTCCCCGCGCTCGCCACGACGCTTCCTTCGGGATCGGATTGTCTCATCGCTGCCCGTCGCCTGCGCGCACGATCGCCTGTCGCCGTGCGCAGGCGGAATGCCATCTCCCCCGACCCTCGGCCGGCTCGCCGATCGACCTCACGCCGAAGCGGCCTCGGGGCCGCGGGCGGGCCCGCCCGCGCTCAGTGCGTACCGCCGACGGTGAGACCGTCGATGCGCAACGTGGGCTGGCCGACGCCGACCGGCACGCTCTGGCCCTCCTTGCCGCAGGTGCCCACGCCGGTGTCGAGCGCAAGATCGTTGCCGATCATGCTGACCCGGGTCAGCGCATCCGGTCCGTTGCCGATCAGCGTGGCGCCCTTCACCGGATGCACCAGTCGTCCGCCCTCCACCAGCCAGGCTTCGGCCGCCGAGAACACGAACTTGCCGCTCACGATGTCGACCTGGCCGCCGCCGAAGTTCACCGCGTACAGGCCGCGGTCGACCGAGCGGATGATCTCCTGCGGATCGCGATCGCCGTTGAGCATGTAGGTGTTGGTCATCCGGGGCATCGGCAGGTGGGCGAACGATTCCCGCCGGCCGTTGCCGGTGACCGGCATGCCCATCAGGCGCGCATTGAGCGTGTCCTGCAGGTAACCGCGCAGCACCCCATCCTCGATCAGCACGGTCCGCTGCGTCGGGTTGCCCTCGTCGTCGACGTTGAGCGAACCGCGCCGCCGCTCCAGCGTGCCATCGTCGACGACGGTCACGCCGCGCGCGGCCACCCGCTCGCCGATACGCCCGCTGAACGCGGAGGTGCCCTTGCGATTGAAGTCGCCCTCGAGCCCGTGGCCGACGGCCTCGTGCAGGAGCACGCCGGGCCAGCCCGGTCCAAGCACCACGGTCATGGTGCCGGCCGGCGCGGGCCGCGCCTCGAGATTGAGCAGCGCCTGGTCGACCGCCTCGCGCGCGTAGGCCTCCAGCACCGCGTCGGTGAAGTAGCCGTAGTCGAAGCGCCCGCCGCCGCCGGCACTGCCCTGCTCGCGTCGCCCATCCTGCTCGACGATAACCTGCAGCGACACCCGGACGAGCGGTCGGACGTCGGCGCTCACGTGCCCGTCGTGGCGGGCGATGTAGACCACGTCATGCCGCCCGGCGAGCGAGGCCATCACCTGCACCACGCGCGGATCCCGCGCGCGGGCGAGCCTCTCCAGCCGCTCGAGCAGCGCCACCTTGCGCGCCTCGTCGAGCGTGGCGAGCGGGTCGGCTGGCGTGTAGAGCGCTCGACCCTCGCCGGGACGAGGCGCGGGCATCGTTCCCGCGCTGCCCGATCGCGCGATCGCGCGCGTGGCGAGCGCAGCCGACTCCAGGGCAGCGAGGCTGATGTCGTCGGAATAGGCGAACGCGGTCTTCTCGCCACTCACCGCGCGCACGCCCACGCCCTGCTCGATCGAGAAGCTGCCCGACTTGACGATGCCCTCCTCAAGGCTCCAGCCCTCGGAGCGGGTGTGCTGGAAGTAGAGGTCGGCGTAGTCCACCCGGTGCGCCATCAGGTGGCCGAAGACTCGCGAGAGCGCCGGCTGGTCGAGCGCATGTGGCGCGAGCAGCGCGCCCTCGGCCTGCGCGACCAGTCCGGCGGCCAGCTCGCGCGGCGGCATCGACGGGGCAGACGGCAGGGGCATCGCGCTCGCGGGCACCGCGGCGGCTTCGGGACTGGGTTCGGGAACGGGCATCATCGGATCGGGATCTCGGAGCGGGCGAAGGGGAATGATCCTGCGGCGGCTGGCGCGCGGCGCGCGCCCGTAGCCAGGGCTGCCGGCCGGGGCCGGGTATCAGCAGGCACGCAGCGTGCGATGGGCGAGCGCAGGCAGCATCGAGCGCACCTCGCGCACCCGCGCGGGATCGACGTCGGCCACCACCACGCCCGGCTGCTTGTCGCGACAGGCGAGGATCTCGCCCCAGGGGTCGATCACCATCGAGTGGCCATGGGTCTCGCGACCGTTCGCGTGGACTCCGCCCTGGGCCGGAGCGACCACGTAGGCGAGGTTCTCGATCGCGCGCGCGCGAAGAAGCGGCTCCCAGTGCGCGCGCCCGGTCGTCTCGGTGAACGCGGAGGGCACGAAGATCAGATCGACCTCCCCCATCGCGCGGAACAGTTCCGGGAAGCGCAGGTCGTAGCAGATCGACAGCCCGATGCGCCCGAGCGGGGTGTCGAGCGCGACGACCTGCCCACCGTGCTCGATCGTGCGCGACTCCTGGTAGCGCTCGCGGCCGTTGTCGAATCCGAACAGGTGGATCTTGTCGTAGCGGGCCGCCAGTTCGCCGTCCGGCCCGTACACCAGCGTCGCGTTGCGTACCTTGTCGGGCGAATCGCATGCGAGCGGCACCGAGCCGCCGACCAGCCACAACCGGTGGCGGCGGGCCGCGCTCGACAGGAAGCGCTGGATCGGCCCCTCGCCGAGGGGTTCGCGGACGTCGACCTTGTCCCGATCGCGCAGGCCGATGATCGCGAAGTACTCGGGCAGCCCGACGACGCGCGCGCCGGCCCGAGCCGCCTCGTCGACAAGCCGCTCGCAGTCGGCGAGATTGGCGGCCACGTCGGGACCGGACACGGTCTGGATCGCAGCGACTCGGAACGGGGCGGGGGTGTCGGACATCGGAACTCGGTAGCGGTGGCGTCGGAGAGGGGGCGGAGACTGCGCAGGCAGGGGCCGCGAGGAATCGGGACGACCGGAGGGTCGGCGGTGGGTTGCGCGCGCAGGCTGGCGCGCTCAGCGCGTGGCCGCGAACAGCGCGAGATCAACGACGCTGCCCGAGCGTTCGAGTGGCTGGGCGACGATCGCCGACGGATCCACGCCCAGGGCCACCAGCCACTGGCGCAATTCGACCGCCCGCGCAGGCCCATTCTGCCCGCTGCCGTGGCGGATCGCCAGCCGCGCGCCGGGTGTCGCGAGCCACGCGCGCACCGCGGCCTGCACGCCCGGATCGGCGCGCACGCTGGCCGCCGTTCGCGGGCGATCCCAGAGCGCCTCGTCGACCGACCAGGGGCCGACGGCAGTCCCGGCTGCCGGCCCGACCGGGGAGCCGGCCGGAAACGCCGGGGCCGTGCCCGGCGTTGCAGCAACCACCGGGGCGGATGGTGGCGCCCCGGCCGGCGCCGACGGTCGAGCGGTCCGGTCCGTCGCCGTTGCCGGGGCGGCTGCCGCCGCGACCGCAACCTGCGGCAGCGCGAGACCCGACAGGACGATCGCCATGCACGCCACGCGGGCTGGTCGGCCCATCACCTGGCCACGCCGCCGGCTCATCCGCCCTCCCGCCCGGGCGCGGGATCGGCCTTGGGCGCGCGGGCGACCGCCGGATCCGCCCAGGTGCCGGTCACGGCGTAATCGAAACTCGCGATCTGGCCCAGCGGGTCCTTCAGTGCACGCTGCAGCAGGAAGGTGGCGAGGCCCGCGACCGGACCGCCCAGCAACGCACCGGCGAGGCTCACGCCATCCCCCAGCGCCGGCGTCACCCGGACCCTGAGGTTCTGGGTCTCGCGCGCGAAATTCACCTCGCCGCTCATCAGCACCTGCGCCGCCCCGCCCTGGATGCGAAAACCGTCGAGCACACCGAGCCCCTGCCGGATCTGCAGCGATCCGGCGATCTCGTCGAACGCGAAGCCCTCGCTGAAGACGTCGCGGAAGTCGAGCGTGATGCGCCGGGGAAGGTTCTGCAGGTTGAACACGCCGAGCAGGCGCGCGACACCGGGCTCGAGTTTCAGGAACTGGCCCTTGCCGATGTCCACGATCAGCTGCCCGGAGAGCGTGGCGGCATCCAGCGATCGCGGACTGCCCGCCCAGGACAGCGGTCCCTCGATTCGCCCACCGCCACCGCGTACCCCCTCCGCATAGCCGAGCCGGGCCAGCAGGCGACCCGCATCGCTGAACTCCAGCCGTACCAGCACCTGGGTGCGAGGCTGCGTGTGCCAGCCCTGCCACAGCCCCTCCATCGACAGCGCGCCGTCCGGATTGACGATCCTCAGCCGCTCGATCCGCCAGTCGCGCCCCTCGGGCACGGCGGCAAGCTCGAGCCGACCGAGCGGACGCTCGGCGATCCGCAGGCTGTCGACGACGACGTCGAGCGCCGGCAGATCCGCATCGGCGACCGGCAGGTCGGTCGCGGTCGTGGTGCTGCCGGGGCCGGCGCCGAGGCTCACCTCGCGCATGCGCGCGGTGAGCCGGCCGCGCCCCTCCGTCCGCCATGCAATCTCGCCGCTCGCCTCGCGCGAACCGACCGTGCCTTTCCAGGCCCCGGCCTGGCCGCTGCCGCGCAGCGCGACCTCA
>JBIPNU010000417.1:0-3231 GCA_044370615.1 Burkholderiales bacterium | reverse complement strand
GTCGCCGCCGGCATCGGACTCGCGCCTGCCTTCCCGGTCGCCCGCGTCGCTTCGTGCGTCGCGCCGCAGGCTCACGAGGGCACGGGCCGTGCCCGGCGCCAGCCCTCGCACGGCGATCGGATCCGTAGCTGGTGTGGGGCTGCCTGCGCCGCTTCACGCGTTGCACCGCACGCCGATTCAGCCTCGCCGTGCCCGACGCCCGGCGTCGCCGCGTGCGTCGGATTCCCGCCGCGTGCGATGCGCGGACGATGTCGTCCGCGCCCCGCGCCAGACCTCAGCTTGCCTGGCCGAGGTACCAGTCCATGATCTGCTCGCCTGTCATGAACGTCACGCCGGGTTGCGCCGCAAGGCGCCGGAAGACGCGCTCGAAGTACCCGATGCGATGCGGCACACCGGAGATGTACGGGTGCACGGCGATCGCCATCACCTTGGGACGCTCGGCGGACTCCGCGTACACGCAGTCGAAGTAGTCCATGCAGCGCTGCTCGAACTCGCCCGCGGCGTGCCGCGACACCATCATCATCGAGATATCGTTGAGTTCGACGGTGTAGGGAACCGACACTAGGGGACCGTAGCGGGTCGCGAGCGTGCACGGCTCGTCGTCGATGACCCAGTCCGCGCTGTAGCGGATGCCGGCCTCGGCAAGGAAATCGGGCGTATCCAGCGTCTCGGTGAGTCCGGGGGCAAGCCAGCCGACCGGCGCCTTGCCGGTGAACGCCCGGATCGACTCGACCGTTTTCGCGATCATCGCCCGCTCGTCGAGTTCCTGGTGGGTCGGGCGCTGGTCGTAGCCATGCCCCATGAACTCCCAGCCCGCATCGAGCGACGCCTGGGCCACCGGGCGGTACTCGGTGCACACCGCGCCGTTGATGGCGAGCGAGGCCTTGATCCCCAGGCTGTCGAGCACGTGCTTGATGCGCCAGAACCCCACCCGCATGCCGTACTCGTGCCAGCCCCAGTGCGGGACGTCGGGTAGCGTGGTCACGTGCGTGGGCGGGGGCAGCACCTGCCGCGGCATCGCGCGCTCGATGCGCCACACCTCGACGTTGACGATCGGCCACACGATCAGGCGGGCGCCGTCGAGCTTGAGCGGCCGGCGGCCGACAATGGGATCGTAGGCGATGCGTTGGGAAGGAATCATCGATGGCTCCGTGAGGCGCAGCGCGCACGGACGGCGCGCCGCAAAGGACGTGACGGGCCGGCGGGATCGCCGGCCCCACGCGACTCTACTGGATGCGCGTGCCGGTGGCCTTGACCACCTTGCCGAGTTTGGCGATCTCGCCTTCCACGAAGCGCGCGAACTGCTCGGGCTGCGAGGTGAGCGGCTCGGCGCCCTGCGCCGCCAGCACCTCGCGCGTCTCGGCCGAGGTGACGATGCGCGAGATCTCCGCATGCAGTCGACCGACGACCTCGCGCGGCATGCCGGCCGGCCCCATGATGCCGCTGTAGAGCACGAGTTCGAAGCCCGGCACGCCCGCCTCGATCATGGTCGGCACATCGGGCATCGACGCATTGCGCCTGGGCGTGGTCACCGCCAGCGCGCGGATCTTGCCGCCCTTCACATGCGGCAACGCGGCAGGCATGGTGGCGAACACCAGGTTGACCTGATCGGCCAGCAGCGCGGCGACCGCCGGCGCGCTGCCGTTGTAGGGCACGTGGGTGATCTCGGTGCGCGTGGCCGCCCGGAAGCTCTCGGCGGCCAGATGAAGGATGGTGCCGTTGCCGGACGAACCGTAGTTGAGCGTACCGGCGCGGGCTCGCGCAAGCGCCACCAGTTCCTTGACCGACGTGGCGGGAAGCGCCTGGTTGACCACCAGCGCGAGCGGGGTGGAGGCCACCAGCGTGATGCCGGTGAAGTCGCGCACCGAGTCGTACGGCAGCTTCGCGTACAGCGAGGCGTTGATCGCGTGCGTGGTCATGTCCTGGATCATGATCGTGTAGCCGTCCGGGTTGGCCTTGGCCACGATCCCTGCGCCGATCGTCGTGCCCGCGCCAGGACGGTTGTCGACGACTACCTGCTGCCCCAGCGTGCCGGTGAGACGCTGGGCGATGATCCGCCCGAGGACATCCGAGATACCGCCAGGGGTGAAGGGCACCACCATGCGGATGGTTCGGCTGGGATAGCCCGACTGGGCGAGGGCAGTGGCAGGCAGCGCGATGCCCGCGGCAAGCGCGAACAGGGCGGACACGACGGGCAACGGACGCATCGAAAGACTCCTCTGGCGGTGATGTAACGGCCACCCCGGAAGCAAGCCGCAGGCCAGCCCGAGGCGGTTGCCTGACCCGTGGAACACTGTCGCAGAGGCCCGAATGCGGCTTCCGGTGCGGCCTCGATCGATACGCAGGGCGGGCTCCGGGGGTGCGCCCCCGACACGGAACGACCGTCCCGGTCGCGAGGCGACAGGCCCCGGGCGCACGCCGTCGCGAACCCCGGAAACGACGAAGCCGCACAACGTGCGGCTTCGGGTGACGCTTGCGCGTCGGTGTTGGTTGCGGGGGCAGGATTTGAACCTACGACCTTCGGGTTATGAGCCCGACGAGCTGCCAGACTGCTCCACCCCGCGGCAGAGTGAGAAGTATGGGGATCTGCTCCCCCCGAGTCAAGTCCCGCGCGCGCTGTCGTCGACTCCGGTGGTTGGCTCCCCTCATCGTCCCCTGAGGCGGCCCCGATCGGCCGCCCCGCGCGCTGCCTGCGGCCGCGCGACGCCACGGCCGCAGGCGCGCGCGATCGGGGCGTGCCCGGCTGCGCGTCCGCGGCAATCACTGGCGCGGGTCGACGCGCTCGCCCTCGTCCGGCGACTGTCCCGTGCCCTCTGCCAACGCCGCGCCCGCCTCATCGGCTGCAGCGGCGGTCGTCGCGTCCGATACCGACGCGGTAGCCTCGTCCGATGCGGCTGCGACAACCTCTTCGGGTGCAGCCGCGACGGCCTCGCCCTCGCGCAGGTCATCGCGTGCCGACTGCTCCAGCGCGTCGCCCGCGTCCTCGTCGGCAGGCGGGCCGATCAGCGCGGGTGCTGAGCCTCCCGGCTCGACGGCAACGCCGTCCAGCGGCAGCGGCACGGTCGCCCCGCCATCGAGCAGCGTGCCCAGTTCCTCGAGCGGGGGCAGGTCGCGCAGCGAGGTGAGGTTGAGGTCGTCCAGGAACTGGCGGGTAGTCGCATAGATCGCCGGGCGCCCCGGGACCTCGCGATGGCCCACTGCCTCCACCCAGCCGCGCTGCTCGAGCGTCTT
>JBIPNU010000416.1:0-3248 GCA_044370615.1 Burkholderiales bacterium | reverse complement strand
GCGACCTGATCGTGGACATGACCCAGTTCTTCAAGCAGTACCACTCGATCAAGCCCTACCTGATTAACGACAACCCCCCGCCCGAGACCGAGCGGCTGCAGTCGCCCGAGGATCGCGAGGAACTCGACGGCCTGTACGAGTGCATCCTCTGCGCCTGCTGCTCGACGTCCTGCCCGTCGTTCTGGTGGAACCCGGACAAGTTCGTGGGTCCCGCGGGTCTGCTGCAGGCCTACCGCTTCATCGCCGACAGCCGTGACGAGGCGACCTCGCAGCGCCTGGACAACCTCGAGGATCCGTATCGGCTGTTCCGCTGCCACACGATCATGAATTGCGTGGACGTCTGCCCGAAGGGCCTCAACCCCACGCGCGCGATCGGCAAGATCAAGCAGCTCATGGTCAAGCGGATGGTGTGACGATGAACGCAGGCGAGGCCAAGCGAATCGAGGAGAACCGCCTGCGCTGGCACTGCCGGCGCGGCCTGCTCGAACTGGACATCGTCCTGCAGCGGTTCATGGATCGGCGCTACCGCGAGCTCGGCGAGGTCGAGCTCGAGCAGTTGCGCGAGCTGCTCGACTATCCCGACCAGGACCTCTGGGACATGATCGCGGGTCGGCTCCAGCCGGCCGACAAGCGAGTGACCGGGGTCCTGGAACTCCTTCGCGCGGCCTGACCGCGCTTTTTTGTACCCGCTCCAGCCATCCCGGCGCCACCGAGGAGCGGCCTCCCCCTGGAGAGCATGATGGACAGCAAAGCCAAGGCAACCCTTTCGTTCAGCGATGGCCGCCCGTCGGTCGACTTCCCGATCTACGGCGGGACCATCGGTCCGGATGTGGTCGACGTGCGCTCGCTCTACGCGAAGACCGGCGCCTTCACCTACGACCCGGGCTTCATGTCCACGGCGAGCTGCAAGTCGAGCATCACCTACATCGACGGTGACCAGGGCGTGCTGCAGCACCGCGGCTATCCGATCGAGGCGCTGATCGAGAACTGCGACTTCCTCGAAGTCGCCTACCTGATCCTTCGCGGGAAGCTCCCGACTGCGGCCGAGAAGAAGGACTTCGACCACACGGTCACCATTCACACGATGGTGCACGAGCAGCTGGCGCGTTTCTATTCCGGTTTCCGGCGCGATGCGCACCCGATGGCGGTGCTCTGCGGCGTGGTGGGCGGGATGGCGGCCTTCTACCACGACTCGCTCGACATCAACGATCCCACGAGCCGGATGATCTCCGAGTTCCGCCTGATCGCCAAGATGCCCACCGTGGTCGCGATGACCTACAAGTACAACATCGGCCAGCCGTTCATGTATCCGCGCAACGACCTCGGCTACGTCGAGAACTTCATGCGCATGATGTTCGGCGTGCCGTGCGAGGACTACAAGCCCAACCCGGTGCTGGTGCGCGCGCTCGAGAGGATCCTGATCCTGCACATGGATCACGAGCAGAACGCGTCGACGTCCACCGTCCGCCTCGCCGGATCGTCGGGTGCGAACCCGTTCGCGTGCATCGCGGCCGGCATTGCCAGCCTCTGGGGCCCCGCGCACGGTGGCGCCAACGAGGCGGTGCTCAAGATGCTCGACGAGATCGGCGACGTCTCCAACATCGACCGCTTCATCGCCAAGGCCAAGGATCCGCACGAAGTGCAGAAGCTGATGGGCTTCGGGCACCGGGTCTACAAGAACTACGACCCGCGTGCGCGCCTGATCCAGGGTGCCTGCCACGACGTGCTGGCCGAGCTCGGGCTCGAGGACAACAAGATGTTCAAGCTCGCGATGGCCCTGGAGAAGGTCGCTCTGGAAGACGACTATTTCGTCAAGCGCAAGCTGTTCCCGAACGTCGATTTCTACTCGGGCATCGTCTACAAGGCGTTGGGCATTCCGGTATCGATGTTCACCGCGTTGTTCGCGCTCGCGCGCACCGTGGGCTGGGTCGCGCAGTGGAACGAGATGATCGAGGATCCGGACCAGAAGATCGGCCGGCCGCGCCAGCTGTTCCTCGGCGAGACCGCAGCGAAGTTCGTGCCGCTGGCGCAGCGCCGGTGAATCCGCGCGGCCGCAGCGAAGCGGCCGCGTCCTCCCTGAGGAGCCCGATCCCATGATGCAGCAGATGCTCGCGAACTCGTATCTGTTCGGCTCGAATGCGCCGTTCATCGAGGAACTGTACGAGGCGTGGCTGAGCGACCCTGCGTCCGTGCAGGACCAGTGGCGGCAGTACTTCGAGGCGCTCGCGCGCAGCGGCGAGGGCGTCGATGTCGCGCACGAGCCGGTGCGACGCCAGTTCGCCGACCTCGCCCGGCGCAGCCCATGGGCGGCGGGCGGCCGCGCGCCGGCCTCGGCCGACGATGCGCTCAAGCAGGTGGCCGTCCTCCAGCTGATCTCGGCCTACCGGTTCCTCAGCGTGCGGCATGCGGACATCGACCCGCTGCAGCGCCAGGAGAAGCCGTACATCCAGGAACTGGACCCGGCATTCTACGGGCTGTCGGATGCGGACATGGATACCGAGTTCGCCACCGGTTCGCTGGTGGGGCCGGCGCGCGCGACCCTGCGCGACATCCTCACCCATGTGCGCCAGACGTACTGCGGGTCGATCGGTTTCGAGTACATGTACCTCTCGGACCCGGCGCAGAAGAAGTGGATCCAGCAGCGCTTCGAGACCGTTCGGTCGCGGCCGTCGTACGACGCGCCGTTCAAGCTGCATGTGCTCGAGAGGCTGACCGCCGCCGAGACGCTCGAGAAGTACCTGCATACGAAGTACGTCGGGCAGACCCGCTTCTCGCTCGAGGGCGGCGAGACGCTGATCCCGCTGCTCGACGTGCTGCTGCAGCGCGCCGGCGCCGCAGGCGTGAGGGAGTCGGTGATCGGCATGGCGCACCGCGGGCGCCTGAACGTGCTGGTCAACACGCTGGGCAAGATGCCCAAGGACCTCTTCGCCGAGTTCGAGGGCAAGATCGACGAGGCCGTCCTCTACGGCGACGTTATCTACCACGACGGTTTCTCCAGCGACATCACGACCCCTGGCGGCCCGATGCACCTGGCGCTGGCCTTCAACCCCTCGCACCTGGAGATCGTCAACCCGGTGGTGACCGGGTCGGTGCGCGCGCGCCAGCGCCGACGCGGCGATCGCGAGGGGCGGGAAGTGATGCCGATCCTCATCCACGGCGATGCGTCCTTCGCGGGGCAGGGCGTGGTGATGGAGACGCTGAACCTGTCGCAGACGCGCGGTTACGGCACCGGCGGCACGATGCACGTG
>JBIPNU010000415.1:0-3252 GCA_044370615.1 Burkholderiales bacterium | reverse complement strand
TTCCTCGGCGTCCGCGGGCAGGTTGTCGATCACCAGACGCAGCGGATCGAGTACCACGCAGGCCCGGGGCGCCTTCGGTTCGAGGTCGTCGCGGATGGCCTGCTCGAGCACCGACATGTCGATCCACGAATCGGCCTTGGACACGCCGATGCGATCGCAGAAGAGCTGCATGCCCTCGGGCGTGTAGCCGCGGCGGCGTACCCCGACCAGCGTCGGCATCCGCGGGTCGTCCCAGCCCTCGACATGTCCGCCCTCCACGAGTTCGATCAGTCGCCGCTTCGACAGCACCGCGTAGGTCAGGTTCAACCGGGCGAATTCGTACTGGCGCGGGCGCGAAGGCAACGGCAGGTTCTCGACGAACCAGTCGTACAGCGGCCGGTGGGCCTCGAACTCCAGCGTGCAGACCGAGTGGGTGATCGACTCCAGCGCATCGGAGACCGCATGCGTGTAGTCGTACAGCGGGTAGATGCACCAGCGCTCGCCGGTGCGGTGATGCGGGTGGTGGCGGATGCGGTAGATGACCGGATCGCGCAGATTGATGTTCGGCGAGGCCATGTCGAGTCGCAGCCGCAGCACATGCGCACCATCCGGGAACTCGCCCGCCCGCATGCGGCGGAACAGTTCGAGGCTCTCGGCGGCCGTGCGCGACCGGTAGGGACTGTCGCGGCCCGGTTCGGTGAGCGTGCCGCGATGCTCCCGGATCTGCTCGGCGCTCAGGCTGTCGACATAGGCCTGGTCGCGCTCGATCAGCGCTTCGGCGAAGGCATACAGCCGGTCAAAGTAGTCCGACGCGTAGCAGAGATGCTCGCCCCAGTCGAACCCCAGCCAGCGCACCGACTCGAGGATGGATTCGACGTATTCCGTCTCCTCCTTTTCCGGGTTCGTGTCGTCGAAGCGCATGTGGCAGCGTCCGCCGAACTCGCGCGCCAGCCCGAAATTGAGACAGATCGACTTCGCGTGCCCGATGTGAAGGTAGCCGTTCGGTTCGGGCGGAAAGCGGGTGACCACGCCGCCGGCGAGGTGCCCGCTGCGCAGGTCTTCCTCGACGACGTTCCGGATGAAGTTGGAGCCGTGGGGAGCGGGGGCAGTGGGCTTCGGCATGGAACGGTACTCGCAGGACCCGCGATTCTAGCCCATGGCCACCGCGCATCGCGCCGGTCGCCTGGAGACGGCTGGCGCCCGCGGGCTGCGCGGCAGGCGCGGCCGCGCGCCCGTCCGGTGGCGCACGCGGGGGCTGCCTCGCAGGCCCCGGGCCGCGCGGGGCGAACCGCGCGCGGTAGTGCGCCGGGCGGGAGCCGACGGCATCCGGAAAAAACAAAGCCGGGCGCGAGGCCCGGCTTCGTCGGACGGGGGAGACCCGCCTCAGGCTGCCTGGATGTTGGCGGCCTGCTGACCCTTCTTGCCCGGCACCACGTCGAACGTGACGCGCTGGCCATCCTTCAGGGTCTTGAACCCCGGCATGTTGATCGCGCTGAAGTGCGCGAACAGGTCCTCGCCACCGCCGTCCGGGGTGATGAAACCATAGCCCTTCGATTCGTTGAACCACTTCACGACGCCCGTTGCCATCTTGGAATGTCCCTGCTGATCGTTTGGAAACGCGGGTAACCCGCAACCGCTGTTCACATCCCAAGGCACCACATCCACTGGAGCCACCGGAACGCGTCGCCGCAAGCAGCTACCGCCCGGACACGGACTTCGGACTTGAAGAGGAACAACTGACGCCGGTATACGCAATCGCGGCCGGGGAGTCAATCATTTTCTCCACACGCGGCACTGTCGAGCGCCAGCGCGTCGCACGGGCGCCACGGGCGTGTCCCCGCGGGCGCCCCTCGCCCGGTTCTTGCAGCGTGGGACCGACCTTGTCTCCCGGACCGGCGGCCGGTTCAGCCGGAACGGCCAGTGCCGCCGTGGCGGGACGCCACCGCGACCGCGAGCGCCGCCAGCCCGAGGAACCAGAGCAGCGTCCAGCCGGGAATGGTGACCCCGAGCAGCCGCCACCCGGCCTCGGCGCACTCGCCGGAGCCGCGGAACACCCGCCCGAGGACCTCGACCAGCGGGAACTGCTCGATCATGAACTGCAGCCCCGGCCCGCATTCGGGCACCCGGTCGCGCGGGAGGTGCTGCAGGCGAAGATGCCAGCCCGCCACGCCCGCCCCGGCGAGCGCGACCCCGACGATCGCCGCCGCGTAGCGGCGCAGGGCCAGGCCCGCCGGCGCATGCACCGCACCCGCGGCGAATGCCGCGGCCAGCGCGAGCACCGCCAACCGCTGCAGGATGCACAGCGGACAGGGCTCCTCGCCCCGGCCGTACTGAAGCCACAGCGCCCAGCCGATCAGCGCCAGGCAGGCGAGCGCGGCGGCTCCGAACGCCGGACGCGGCGCGAGCCAGCGATCGATGACCGGGCCGGTCGGCGGGGCCGTGCGCGACATCGCTACCGGCTCAGGGCACGAGCACCGTCGACCCGGTGGTGCGCCGCGCCTCGAGGTCGATGTGGGCCTGCGCCGCCTGGGCGAGCGGATAGCGCTGGCGCACCTCGATCTTCACCTTGCCGGTGCGCACCGCGTCGAACAGGTCGGCGGCACCCGCGAGCAGATCCTCGCGACTGGCGGTGTAGGTGAACAGCGTGGGCCGGGTGAAGAACAGCGACCCGCGCGAAGCGAGGTCGGAGACGTTGATCGGCGGCAGCGCGCCCGACGCGTTCCCGAAACTCACCATCATGCCCAGCGGCTGCAGGCAGTCGAGCGAGGCCGGCCAGGTGTCCTTGCCCACCGAGTCGTAGACCACCGGCACGCCCTTGCCGCCGGTGATCTCGCGGACTCGCTCGACGAAGTTCTCGCGCGAATACACGATCACGTGATCGCAGCCGTGGGCCCGGGCGAGCGCGGCCTTCTCGTCGGATCCCACGGTGCCGATCACGGTCGCCCCGAGCGCCTTCGCCCACTGGCAGGCGATCAGTCCGACGCCCCCGGCGGCCGCGTGCCACAGCAGGGTCTGCCCGGCGCGCACCGGAAACGTGCGCTTGAGCAGGTACTGCGCGGTCAGGCCCTGGAGCATCATCGCCGCGCCCTGCTCGAAGCTGATGTCCTCGGGCAGCCGGACCAGTTTGGCCGCCGGCAGGTTGCGCGCAAGCGCGTAGGCGCCATTCGGCCCGCCGGCGTAGGCGACGCGGTCGCCGACCGCGACCTCGGTCACGCCGGGCCCGACCGCCTCCACCACCCCGGCGGCCTCGGCGCCCAGCCCCGAGGGCAGGGT
>JBIPNU010000414.1:0-3261 GCA_044370615.1 Burkholderiales bacterium | reverse complement strand
GGTGCGGGAACTGGTCGCCAGCCAGGCGCGGGCGCTCGCCATCGACTGCATGGAACTGCCCTCGGCCGCAGGCCACGATGCGCGGCCGGTGAGCCATGTCGCGCCGGCCGGGATGATCTTCGTGCCCTGCGCCGGCGGGATCAGCCACAACGAGGCCGAATCGGCCGAACCGTCCGACCTGGCGGCAGGCACGCGGGTACTGGCCGCCTGCCTGGTCCGGCTGGCCTGCTGACGCGTGTCGCTGATCTTCTACAGCGAGTACGACAGCGCGATCGAATGGCAGGGCGCCTTCGCGAAGGCTGACCCCGGGCTCGAGTTCCACGCATGGCCGGACTGCCCGGATGCGTCCTGCGTGGAGGCGGTGCTGGCATGGAACGCGCCGCCGGGCTTCTACCGGCAGTTCCCGCGACTGCGCCTGATCGTGAACCTCGGCGCGGGCGTGGACGCGATCGTGCGCGACGCCACGCTGCCGGCCGGGGTGCCGGTCACCCGCATCTCCGACCCCGCGATGGGTCGGATGATGGCGCAGTACGTGCTCACCGCCGTGCTGCGCCACTTCCGCGACTTCGGCGCGTTCGAACGCGCGCGCGCGCGGCGCGCCTGGGAGTGGATTACCCCGCGCGAGGCGCACACCTGCACGGTGGGCGTGATCGGGCTGGGCCAGCTCGGCTCGGCGGCGGCCACGGCGATCGCGCAGCAGGGCTTTCGCGTGCTGGGGTGGTCGCGTACGCCGAAGTCGCTGCCCGGCGTGCAATGCCTCGCGGGCGAGGCGGCGCTGCCCGGCTTCCTCGGGCAGTGCGAGATCTGCGTGCTGCTGCTGCCGCTCACCCCGGCCACCGAAGGGCTGATGGATGCCGCGCGACTCGCGATGCTGCCGCGCGGCGCGCGGCTGGTGAACGCCGGACGCGGGCGCACCGTGGACGAGGCGGCGCTGGTGGACGCCTTGCGATCGGGGCAGCTGGCCGAGGCCACGCTGGACGTCTTCCACGACGAGCCGCTACCACCTTCGCATCCGCTGTGGACGTTCCCGCAGGTCCTGGTGACCCCGCACCTCGCATCCATCGCGATCCCGCGTACCGCCGCCGCGCAGGTGGTGGACAACCTCGCGCGGGTGCGTCGCGGCGAGCCGCCGCTCAACGTGGTCGATCCGGCACGCGGCTACTGAGCCGGACGCGGGCGCGCGATGCCGCACCGCGGACGGCGTATCCCGGGAACACCCTGCGGCGATCGACTCCGGCCGCATGCCCGGTCGTGCGCTTCGATCGCGCGCTTCGGTCAGGCGCCGCGATCGTGGCCCGTCGTGCGTCGCCCGGTTGCACGACCGGGCGGATGCCCGATCACGCGCCCAAGGCTCCGTCCCGATGACCCTTCGCGAACACGCGCCACGATCGCGCGCGCGGCCGCGCGCCCGACCGTACGCCCGACGGTTCGCCGGGTGGCATGCTCCGGCCGCGCGTTCCGACAGCATGCGCCGATCGTGCGCCGCGATCTCCCGCCGCGCCCGCGCGCCGGATCACTGCTGATCGCATGCGCCGATCGCGCAGCCGGGTGGAACCTTCCGCGCCCGCCGGCCTCGCCGTTCGGCGAGGTCGTTCAGTTGTCGACCTGCACGCCGGCCGCCTTGACCAGTCGCGCGTACTTCGCAAGATCGCTCTTCAGCAGCGCCTCGAAGTCCTCGGGGGAACCGCCGCCGATATCGGTGCCCACGCTTTGCAGTTTCTCGCGGATGCCCGGTTCCTTCAGCACGCGGTTGATCTCGGTGGAGAGGGCGCTCACGATCGTGCGCGGCGTTCCGGCCGGCGCCATCACGCCATACCAGTTGGTCATCTCGAACCCCTTGAGCCCGAGTTCCTCGAGTGTCGGGACCTCGGGCAACTGCTCGGCGCGGCGGGGTGTGGTGACGGCCAGCGCGCGCAGCCGCCCATGGCGGATGTGGTCGAGCACCGGCGGCATGGTGTCGAAGTTGAGCGATACGTGGCCGCCGACCAGGTCCTGGATCGCCTGGCCGCTGCCCTTGTAGGGTACGTGGACCATCTTCACGCCGGTGAGGTTCATGAACATCTCGCCCGCGAGGTGCTGGGTGCTGCCCGTGCCCGAGGATGCGAAGGTGAGCTGGCCGGGCCGCGCGCGCGCGAGCGCGATCAGGTCCTTCACGCTCTTCACCGGCAGCGACGGATGCAGGGTCAGCACGTTCGGCACGTAGCCGACGTAGGTGACCATCTGGAAGTCCTTCAGCGGGTCATAGGGCATGCGCCGGAAGACGTTGGGCGCGATCGCATGCGAGTTCACGTGCCCCATCAGCAGCGTGTGGCCGTCGGCGGGCGCGCGCGCGACGAAGTCGGCACCGATGGTTCCGGAGGCGCCGGCGCGGTTCTCGACCAGCACCTGCTGCCCCCAGATCTCGCCCAGTCGCTGGCCGAGCACGCGCGCGACGAAGTCGGTGCCCCCGCCCGGCGCGAAGCCGACGATCATGCGCACCGGCTTGGTGGGAAAGGGCTGCGCGGCGGCCGTTGCGGCCAGCAGTACGAAGGCGGCCGCCAGGGCCGCGGATGCGGGTTGCCTCATCGCTGTCCTCCTCGGGGATGCCGCCCTGCGGGCGATCGTTGCGTGCTGCCGTTGACGCAGTATCCACGCCGCCGCGAGTTCCGGCCAGCCCCGATCGCCGGCGTGGGCCAAACCCGCGCGCCTGGCCGGCTTGGCACGGATGTCCGGACCCGATCCGGCGTCAGGCCAGGCCGTCCCGGCGCTTCACGGCGCAGTTGCGGACCGGGGGGACGGACGCGGTCTGAATTCGAGGGCCAGCGGGGTGATCTGCCCGTCGGCCCGCACCCGTAACCGCAGCACGCCCTGCTGCGAAGGATCGGCCAGTTGGCGCTCCAGGCCGGGCGCGGCGCTCTGGGCCACATGGAGGCGACCAATGGCCAGCCCGCGACCGATACCCGGCTCGTGGATCGGATGCGCGCAGGCGCCGCGGCTGGCGGTCACGGCCGTGATCCGCGGCGAGACGCCCTCCAGGCACAGCGTGGCGGCGGCCTGCTCGGCGCCGACCGCAGGCGGTTGCAGTCCGACGCCCGCCGATGCCGGCGAACGCGGTGCTCGTGGCCGATGCATCCGGTCAGGGCTGCGGAGAGCGTGTTCCAGCGGCGGGCTCGACCGTGATGCGCAGGGGCATGAGGTGGCCATCCGGACGCAGCCGGAAGCGCAGGATCGCGCGGTGCGCCCCATTGGCCAGCTGCCGCTCCAGTTCGGCTGCCCGGGATT
>JBIPNU010000413.1:0-3274 GCA_044370615.1 Burkholderiales bacterium | reverse complement strand
CCGCCCCGCGCGCGCGCCCGCGCGTGTCGGCGCAGCTTCGCGAGGAGGCGTCGCGCCCGGGGATCATGGCGAGCCGCCTGTTCTTCCAGGCCGCCTACGGCAACCACCCCTACGCCCACCGGCCGCTGGGCGACGCCGATGGCGTGCGCGCGATCACCCGCGAGACGGTGCTCGATTTCCGGCGACGCCACTACAACGGCGTCTCGGCGGTGGTGTCGGTGGTCGGCGATGTGTCCAGAGCGGAGGCCGAGGACATCGCGCGGCAGGTGGCCGGATCGCTGCCACCCGGGGGCGTGAGGGCGGCGGTCCCGCCCGTGCCCTCGCTCGCCGCTGCCGTGACTCGCCGTGTCCCGCACCCTGCGCAGCAGAGCCACATCGTGGTCGGCCTGCCGGCGGTCGCCTGGGGTGATCCCGACTATTTCGCGCTGCTCGTGGGCAACCACGTGCTGGGTGGCGGTGGCTTCTCCTCCCGGCTGGTGAACGAGGTGCGCGAGCGTCGCGGCTACGCGTATGGCGTGGCGAGTTCCCTGCAGCCGCGGCTCGAGCGCGGGCCGCTGCAGCTTGCGCTGCAGACGCGCAAGGACCAGTCCGACGAGGCGCTGGCGGTGCTGCGCGCGGTGCTCGCCGAGTTCATCGCGCGCGGCCCCACGGCGGAGGAAGTGGTGGCGGCCCGACGGCATCTGGTCAATGCCTTCCCGCTGCGCCTGGACACCCAGCGCGAACTGCTCGACGCGGCGGCGCTGGTGGGCCTCTACGACCTGCCACTCGACTGGTACGCCCGCTGGCCCCGGCTGGTCGATCGGGTCACCCGCGCCGACGTGATGCGGGCCTTCAGGCGGCTCGATCCCGAGCGGCTGGTGACGGTGGTGGTTGGCGCGCCCGACGAGTCCGGCGCGGCCCGCCCGCGATGAGTCGCGAGGACCGTGCGTCGCGGCGACCCGCCGGGAGCGGCGGGTCGGGGCCGGCCGCGGGTCGGCGGTCGCCGCCGCGTGGTGGTCGGCCGCCCGGCGAGATCCGCATCGTTGGCGGACGCTGGCGAGGCCGTCGCCTGCCGGTGTGCGCGATCGACGGCCTGCGGCCCACGCCGGATCGGGTGCGCGAGACGCTGTTCAACTGGCTGGGACAGGATCTCACCGGGCTGCGCTGCCTGGATGCCTACGCAGGCAGCGGTGCCCTCGGCTTCGAATCGGCCTCGCGCGGCGCGCGCGAGGTGGTGCTGGTCGAGCGCGATGCGCAGGCTGCGCGGGTGCTGCACGAGGGCTGCGAGCGTCTCGGCGCGCAGGCCTGCGTCCGGGTGGTGCGTGGCGATGCGCTACACTTCCTCGGGCAGGCGGCGCGCCGGCAGTCGTTCGACGTGATCTTCCTCGACCCGCCCTTCGGTTCTGACCAGCTGCCGGCGGCGATCGAGGCGGCGCGAGGCTGCCTCGCGGTCGATGGCCTGATCTACGTCGAGGCCGACCGGCTGCCGGATCCCGGCGTCGGCTGGCGGTGGGTGAGGCAGGCCCGAGCAGGCCAGGTGGCCTGTGGGCTGCTCGCGCCCGCGCGCGAGCCGCCCGACCATCCGCCGTCCGGCACAGGAGATACCCCGTGACCATCGCGATCTACCCCGGTACCTTCGACCCGCTCACCCTGGGACACGAGGACATCGCCCGGCGCGCGGCGCGCCTGTTCGACGAGGTGGTGATCGCGGTGGCCGACAGCCGCGCCAAGCGCCCCTTCCTCGAGGTCGAGGCGCGCGTGGCGCTGGCGGCGCGGGCGCTGTCCGATGTGCCCGGCATCCGCGTGGAGCGCTTCTCGGGGCTGCTCACCGCGTACGCCCGCGAGCGCGGCGCGACCGTCGTGGTACGTGGCGTGCGCACGGTGGCCGACTTCGAATACGAGGCGCAGCTCGCGGGCATGAACCGGCGCCTGATGCCCGGGCTCGAGACCGTGTTCCTCTCGCCTGCGGAGGGCAGCGCCTTCATCTCCGCCACCCTGGTGCGCGAGATCGCCACGATGGACGGCGACATCTCCACGCTGGTGAGCCCGGTCGTCGCGAAGGCGATGGCCGAGCGCGTCGCGCAGATGCGCGAGGCACCGGCGGCGGGCTGAGACGCGCGGAGGAGGCCCCGATGGCGCTGATGATCACCGACGCCTGCATCAACTGCGATGTCTGCGAACCGGAGTGCCCGAACTCGGCGATCTCCCCGGGCGAGGACTACTACGTCATCGATCCGGCGCGCTGCACCGAGTGCGTGGGTCACTTCGACACGCCGCAGTGTGCCGAGGTATGCCCGGTCGACTGCATCCCGAACGATCCGCGCCACGTCGAGTCGCGCGACGCGCTGCAGGCGAAGTGCGATGCGTTGCGCGCGGCGGGCATCGCACGCCCGCCCGGTTGGGCGGGACGCTGAACCGCCGGTAGCAGGCTGTTCGCGCGCCTGCGCCCAAGACCTTCGCGCGGTCTCTCGCACAGACGCGCCCGTCGATGACCGCACGCCACCCCGGACGCCGCGCGGGGCGGCGTCGCGCGCCAGCCGGGGCGAGGCTGCCTTGCTCGCGTGTCGCGGCGTTCAGCGCTGGCAGCGGGCGCAGTAGAAGGTCGATCTCGCCGCCTGGCGGATCAGGCGTACCGGGCTCGCGCAGCGCATGCAGGGCTCCCCGGCGCGGTCGTACACGCTGAAGCTGTCCAGGAAGCGGCCGGCCTGGCCATCGCTCGCCACGTAGTCGCGCAGGCTGCTGCCGCCCGCGTCGATCGCGCGCGCGAGCACGGCGCGGACCTCGGCGACGAGCCGCTCGCAGCGCGCGAGGCCGACGCGTCGCGCCGGCGTGCGCGGGTGGATGCCTGCGGCGAACAGCGCCTCGTTCGCGTAGATGTTGCCCACGCCCGCGACGACATGGCTGTCCATCAGCACGAGCTTGATCGCGGCGCTGCGAGCCCGGGTGGCGCGGTACAGGTAGTCGCCATCGAAGTCCGGCTCCAGGGGCTCGGGGCCGATCGCATCGAGCAGCGGATGGCTGACCGGGATGCCGATTCGCGGGTCGAGTCCGGCCTCGATGGCAGCCGCAGCCCCTCGCGCGTGCGTGGCGCCGGTCGCGGGCGGGCGCGGGCTGCCGGCGGTACCTGCGGCCGCCCGCGTGTCGGCGCGCGCCGGACCGCTCGCCCCGGGTCGGGGCGGTGCCTCGGGCCCGGCGGGCAACCACAGCACCGCGCCGAAGCGGCGCGGATCGCGCAGGCGCAGCGCGATGCCATCGTCGAGCACGATATCGACGTGGTCGTGGCGGCCGGCGGGCT
>JBIPNU010000449.1:0-2983 GCA_044370615.1 Burkholderiales bacterium | reverse complement strand
GGTGGCCCCGGGCGACGTCGTGGTGGTCGACCGCAACTGCCACAAGTCGATCCTGCACGCGATCATGATGACCGGGGCGGTGCCGGTGTTCCTCACCCCGACGCGCAACCACTACGGGATCATCGGCCCTATCCCGCTCGACGAATTCCGTCCCGAGAACATCCGCAAGCGCATCGAGGCCAACCCCTTCGTGAGGGGCAAGAACAAGAAGCCGCGCATCCTCACCCTGACCCAGTCCACCTACGACGGCATCATGTACAACGTCGAGACGCTCAAGGGCATGCTCGACGGCTTCGTGGACACCTTGCATTTCGACGAGGCCTGGCTGCCGCACGCGGCCTTCCACGACT
The DNA here is from genome assembly GCA_044370615.1 of Burkholderiales bacterium. GTDB lineage: Bacteria > Pseudomonadota > Gammaproteobacteria > Burkholderiales > CAIKXV01 > CAIKXV01. The sequence goes on along the minus strand of JBIPNU010000449.1, from coordinate 2,633 downwards.
TCTACGGCGACTACCACGCGATCGGCGAGGGGCGGCCGCGCTGCCGCGACTCGATGGTGTTCTCCACCCAGTCCACCCACAAGCTGCTCGCCGGCCTGTCGCAGGCCTCGCAGATCCTCGTGCAGGACTCGGAGAAGCGCCAGCTCGACCAGGACGTCTTCAACGAGGCGTTCCTGATGCATACCTCGACCAGCCCGCAGTACGCGATCATCGCCTCCTGCGACGTGGCTGCGGCGATGATGGAGCCGCCGGGGGGGACGGCGCTGGTCGAGGAGTCGCTGCGCGAGGCGATCGACTTCCGCCGCGCGATGCGCAAGGTGGATGGCGAGTACGGCGAGGACTGGTGGTTCAAGGTCTGGGGGCCGGAGCACCTGGCCGACGAAGGGCTGGGCGGCCGCGAGGACTGGGAACTGGGCTCCGCCGAGCGCTGGCACGGCTTCGGCGACCTCGCCTCCGGATTCAACCTGCTCGATCCGATCAAGGCCACGGTGATCACGCCCGGACTGGACGTGGACGGCGCGTTCGCCGACTGGGGCATCCCGGCAGCGGTGCTCACCCGCTACCTCGCCGAGCACGGCATCATCGTCGAGAAGACCGGGCTGTACTCCTTCTTCATCATGTTCACCATCGGCATCACCAAGGGCCGCTGGAACACGCTGGTGACCGAGTTGCAGCAGTTCAAGGACGACTTCGACGCGAACCAGCCGCTGTGGCGCGTGCTGCCCGAGTTCGTGGCCCGTCACCCCGGCTACGAGCGGGTGGGCCTGCGCGACCTGTGCATGCGCATCCACGCCATGTATCGCGAGAACGACATCGCGCGGCTCACTACCGAGATGTACCTGTCGAGCATGGAGCCGGCGATGAAGCCCTCCGACGCGTTCGCGCGGATGGCCCATCGCGAGATCGACCGGGTGCCGATCGACCAGCTGGAGGGGCGGGTGACCGCGATGCTCGTGACTCCCTACCCACCGGGCATCCCGCTGCTGATCCCGGGCGAGCGGTTCAACGCGACCATCGTCCGCTACCTGCAGTTCGCGCGTGAATTCAACCGCCTGTTTCCCGGGTTCGAGACCGACATCCACGGCCTGGTCGACGAGCGCCTGCCCGGTGGCGAGGTGCGCTACTACGTGGACTGCGTGAAGTTCCGCGACCCCTTGGCGGGCTGAGCGCGCGAGCGACCCGTGCAGCGGCCAGGCGCTAGCCCCGGTGCCCGTCTCACCGCTGCGCGCGGGCGGGTCCCGGCGCTGCCGAGCCTCCCGTTGCGCTCGAGCCTGCCCGGCGCGCTGTGGCCACCGCTGCCCGAAGCCGGCGGGGCGACCGTGCTCGCGATGCTCTGGCAGCTCGAGCGCACCGAGCGCCTGCCTCGCCCGCGTCGCGCAGCGCTCCAGCTCGTCCAGGCGCGCGCGCTGATCCGCCATGCCGCCCGCCATTCGCCCGCGTGGGCCGAGGCGTGGAAGGGGCTGGGCTTCGATCCGGCGAGCGAGGCGCTGACCCCGGGGCGCTTCGCCCGATTGCCGGTGGTGGACCGGCGATGGCTCGAGGCTGCCGGGGCCGCCGCGTTCTGCGACGCGGTTCCGCCCGAGCACGGCGAGGTGGGCGAGAGCCGGACCGCCGGCACCACCGGCGCGCCGCTGCGTTGCCGCGGGACGCGGCTCTCGCAGTTCATGTGGCGTGCGATCACCCTGCGCGACCACCTCTGGCATCGGCGCGATTTCGCCGGCCGCCTGGCTGCGCTGCGGCCGCTGCCGGTGCGCGAAGTGCGCGAGGACAACTGGGGGGCGGCCACCGCGGGGCTGTGCGACACCGGCCCGGCGGCCGGACTCACCCTCGAGGAGGACGTCGAGGCGCAGGCCCGCTGGCTCGGCCGCGAGAACCCGGACCTGCTGGTCACCCAGCCCGGCAACCTGCGCGCGCTCGCCGGGTGGTTCCTTGCCCATGGCGGGGCGCCCGCCCGGCTGTCCTGCCTGCGCACCTCGGGCGAGCCGCTCTCCCCGGAGGTGCGCAGGCTCGCGCAGCGCGCCTTCGGCCTGCCGGTCGAGGACGCCTACAGCGCGCGCGAGACCGGCTACCTCGCGCTGCAGTGCCCCCGCCACGAGCACCTGCACGTGCAGGAGGAGGGCGTGATCCTCGAACTCCTCGGCGAGGACAACGGGCCCGTCCCGCCCGGCGCGCCCGGGCGGGTGGTGGTGACCGTGCTGCACAACTACGCGGCCCCGCTGGTGCGCTACGACACCGGCGACTGGGCGATTGCCGGCCCGCCGGCCTGCGATTGCGGCCGTACGCTCGCCACGCTCGCGCGCGTGCTCGGGCGAGGTCGCAACCGGCTGCGGCTGCGCGATGGACGCCTGCACTGGCCCGAATTCGACCCGTGGCGGCTGCCGGAGGTCAACGGCCTGCTCGACTGGCAGGTGCGGCAGCGCGACATCGGACGGTTCGAACTGCTGCTCGTGGTCGATGACCGCTTCGACCCCGTGCATCAGGAGCTGTTCGCGCGTGCCCTGATGGCCGATCTGGGTGAGCGCTGCGACGTGACCTGCGCGCGGGTCGATCGTATCGACCGAGGCCCGGGCGCGCGGTGCGAGCCGTTCATCGGCCTGCCCGACGCCTGAGCCCGGGGCGGGCGCACCCCGGCG
>JBIPNU010000412.1:0-3301 GCA_044370615.1 Burkholderiales bacterium | reverse complement strand
ACTACGCAGCCGGCAGGCCACCTGCTCGACCGCAGCTCGTACCTCGGGCGTACGCGCGCCGCGCACGCCGGTCATCTCGTAGGCGAGGTCGTTCGGGCCGATCAGCACGACGTCGATACCGGGCACCGCCGCGATCGCGTCCACCGCCGCCACCGCCGCGCGCGTCTCGACCTGCACCACCAGCAGCTTCTGCGCCGCCGCCGCCCCGCACGCGTAGCGGGCGAGTTCGACCACCGCGGCCGCCTCGTCCGCGGAGTCGATGTGCGGAACGACGATCCCGTCGGCACGCCGGTCGAAGTACTGGACCAGCACCTCGGGCGAACGCGACCAGCTGCGCACGACCGCCGGCAGGCCGGCAGCGCGGCAGGCGCGGATCAGTTCGGTGGCGGCCTCCAGCCCGAGTCCGGTGCGCTCGCAGTCGATGAAGGCGACATCGGCACCGAAGCGCACCAGCGCCTCGACGATGTCGGGATTGTCGCCGGCGAGGTTGACCGCGATCGCCACACCGCCGCGCGCCATGCGGGCGCGCAGGTCCGCGATGTCAGAAGCCATAGAGGCGTGCCGGGTTATCGACCAGGATGCGCTCGCGCATCGCGGCATCGGGCACCCACCGGGCGAACACGTCGAACAGGTCGCCGTCGTTGGGCATCGCGGTGCGGATGTACACATGGGGCCAGTCGCTGCCCCAGAGCAACTGGGCGGGCGCGCCATCGACGAGCGCAGCGGCGAAAGCGTCGGTGTCCGGATAGGGCATCGCCGAACCGGTCAGGCGGTAGGGCGCGGTCAGCTTCACCCAGGCACGCCCCTCGCGCATGAGGCGCAGCAGCGCGCCGAACCCCTCGGTGCCGATACCCCGGGCCACTGGTACATAGCCCAGGTGTCCGAACACCACCGGGACCGGGAAGTCGGTGAGCTGGCGGTCGAGGTCGGGGAACTCGTCGACATGCATCAGGAACTCGACATGCCATCCGTACGGGGCGATTCGCCGGGCGAGCCCGCGCAGCGCATCGAGCGGCAGCTGCCCCTTGCCGGTCTTGAGATCGACGATGTTGCAGCGGACGCCGCGGACCCCGGCCGCGTGCAGCCGCTCGATCTCGCCCGCCGGGACGTCGAAAGGCACCACCGCCACCCCGCGCAGGCGCTGCGGATCGGTCGCGAGCGCGTCGAGCATCGCCCGGTTGTCGGTGCCGTAGATGCTCGGCTGCACCAGTACCGCCCGAGCGATGCCCAGGGTGTCGAGCATGTGCCGGAAGTCCGCCACCGAGGCCTCGGGCGGCGTGTACAGGCGCTCGGGGATCAGCGGATAGCGATCCGCCGGGCCGCAGACGTGAGCGTGCACGTCGCAGGCACGCGCCGGAACCGGGACCGCAGGGCGGCGGGGAGCGGGGTCATGCGCCGCGCACAGCGGCGCCTCGGGGGTGGCGGTCATCGCGAGGCTCCTAGTCGATGCGGGCGCCGGACTCGCGCACCACCCGACCCCACTTCGCGACCTCGTCGCGGATCAGCGCGGCATATTCCGCCGGCGTGGAGGTCATCGGCTCGGCGCCCTGGTCGCTCAGCGAGCGGCGGATTGCAGGGTCCTTCATCACCGCGATGACCGACGCGTGCAGCCGCTCGATGATCGCTGCGGGCGTCCCCGCCGGGGCGACCAGGCCGAAAAACCCGACCGCGTCGTAGCCCGGCACGCCCGACTCGGCGATGGTGGGCACGTCCGGCAGTGCCGGGATGCGCGAGCGCGTGCTCACGCCCAGCGCGCGGACCTTGCCGCTGCGCACGTTGGGCACGGCCGAGGGCGCGGTGGCGAAGGACAGCGCGACATGGCCGGCGATCAGGTCGGTCATTGCCTGCGGTCCGCCCTTGTAGGGCACGTGAAGCATGCGGGTACCGGTCATGCTCGCGAAGAGTTCCGCGGACAGGTGCGGCTGGCTGCCATTGCCCGCCGAGCTGTAGACCATCTCTCCGGGACGGCGCTTGAGCAGCGCGACCAGTTCGCGCACGGTGCGCGCCGGGACCGACGGGTGAACCACCAGCACCTGCGCGGTCTCGGCCACCACGCTCACCGGGGCGAAATCCCGGACCGGATCGTAGGGCAGTTTCGGATACAGGCTCGCGTTGATGCTGTGCGCGGTGGACGCCATCAGCAGCGTGTAGCCATCGGCGGGCGATCGGACCGCGTGCTCGGCGCCGATGTTGGCGCCGCCACCCGGACGGTTGTCGATCACTACCGGCTGCTTCCAGTCCTTCGACAGCCGAGCGCCGAGGATGCGGGCGATGATGTCGGTGGTGCCACCGGCCGGGAACGGGATGACGATGCGCACCGGCTTCGACGGGTAGTCCTGCGCGAGCGCCGGCAGGGCGAGCGGGACGGCACACAGCAGCAGGGCGCAACGACACGGAAGGGACATGGGCGACTCCAGGACGGGGACCCGCGCGAAGGCTGGCGGGCGCGAGGGCGGCGCGGTCAGGCCTGCATGAACAGGCGTCCCGCTCCGGCGACACGGCGGCGGTCGCCGATACGGCGCAGCGTACCCCAGAGCGCGGCCTGGTTGCTGGTGACCACCGGCAACCCGGTCTGCGCCTCGAGGGCTTCGATCGACGACAGCGTGCGCAGGTTCGAGCAGCTGATGAACAGCGCGTCGGTCCCGGGCCGTACCACCTCGAGCGCGAGCGCGTGCACCCGCTCCGGGGTGACGCTGCCGTGAGCCTGGGTCGCCAGGCCGCGCAGCGCCACCACCTCGAACCCGGCGAGGGCGAGATGGCCCGCGAGACGCTCGTTGAGCCACGGCTCGTAGGGCGAGGCGACGCTCACGCGCCGCGCGCCCAGCGCGCGCAGCGCCTCGACGATCGCGACCGAAGAGGTCACGGTGGGGATGCCGGTCTCCCCTTCCAGCCTCGCGGCGAGGGCGAGATCGTCCTCGGGCGACTTGAGAAAGCCGCTGGCCGTGCAGCCGTGGCAGATCGCGTCGGGCTTCGCGTGTGCGAGCAGCGCGGCGGCCTCTGGCGCCTGGGTCGACAGCCACAGCAGGTCGGCCTCGGTGTCGGCGGTATGCCGGATCCGCTGCGAGTGGATCGACGCGAAGTCGTGGCCCATCCGCTGCCACTCGTACTCCATCACCGTGTTCCACGACGGTACGATCACGCCAAGCCGCCGCTGCGCCGCGGCCTGCGTTGTCGCTTCCTGCATGGGTTCGCTCCCTGTGCCTGCCTGCCGCCGCTCGCGCGCGACCGCTCCGGGCGACTCGCGCCGCCGATCGCGCGCGTGGACCCGGATGTTAGCCGGAACCGGCGCCCGGCTACGCGG
>JBIPNU010000411.1:0-3304 GCA_044370615.1 Burkholderiales bacterium | reverse complement strand
CGCGTGCTGTTCGCGATGCACGAGCTGTCGAACGACTGGAACCGCCCCTACAAGAAATCCGCGCGCATCGTCGGCGACGTGATCGGCAAGTACCACCCGCACGGGGATTCGGCCGTCTACGACACCATCGTGCGCATGGCGCAGCCGTTCTCGCTGCGCTACCCGCTGGTCGACGGCCAGGGCAACTTCGGCTCGGTCGACGGCGACAACGCCGCGGCGATGCGCTACACCGAGATCCGGATGTCGCGCATCGCGCACGAACTGCTCGCCGACATCGACAAGGAGACGGTCGAGTTCGGCCCGTATTACGAAGGGTCGGAGCAGGAGCCGCTGATCCTGCCGGCCAGGGTGCCCAACCTGCTGGTCAACGGGTCCTCGGGGATCGCGGTCGGCATGGCGACCAATATCCCGCCCCACAACCTGCGCGAGGTGGTGGCGGCCTGTCGCGCGCTGCTCGAGGACCCTTCGCTCGATATCGACGGCCTGATGGCGCACCTGCCGGCGCCTGACTTCCCGACCGGGGGCATCATCCACGGCGTCGCCGGCATCCGCGAGGCCTATCGCACCGGTCGTGGCCGGGTGGTGATCCGCGCGCGGACGCACTTCGAGGACATCGACCGCGGGCAGCGGCAGGCGATCGTGATCGACGAGCTGCCCTACCAGGTGAACAAGGCGCACCTGCTCTCGCGCATCGGGGAACTCGTGCGCGAGAAGCGCCTCGAGGGCATCTCCGAGATCCGCGACGAGTCGGACAAGTCCGGCATGCGCGCGGTGATCGAGCTCAAGCGCGGCGAGAACGCCGAGGTCGTCCTCAACAACCTGTTCAAGGAGACCCAGCTCCAGGACAGCTTCGGCGTGAACATGGTGGCGCTGGTCGACGGCCAGCCGCGGCTGCTGGACCTGCGCCAGATGCTGCAGGCCTTCCTGCGCCATCGGCGCGAGGTGGTGGTGCGCCGCTCGGTCTACGACCTGCGGCGTGCTCGCGAGCGCGGCCACGTGCTCGAGGGCCTGGCGGTGGCGATGTCCAACATCGACGAGGTGATCGCGCTCATCAAGGCGGCGGCCTCGCCCGCCGATGCGAAGGCGGCGCTGATGGGCCGCGCGTGGCGATCGCCGGTGGTCGAGGCGATGCTCGCGCGCGCCGGCGCGGGTGCCGCGCTCTCGCGCCCCGATGAACTGGATGCCGCGCTCGGGCTGCACGCGGACGGCTACCGGCTGTCCGAGGTCCAGGCGCAGGCGATCCTCGACATGCGCCTGCAGCGGCTGACGGCGCTCGAACAGGACCGGATCACCGGCGAGTACCAGGAGGTGATGGAGCGCATCGCCGACCTGCTGGACATCCTCGCCCGGCCCGACCGGGTCACCCGGATCATCGGCGACGAGCTCTCCGCGCTGGCCGCCCAGTACGGCGACGCGCGTCGCAGCGAGGTGGTGCAGAGCGCCGGCGACGTGAACATCGAGGACCTGATCACCCCCGAGAACGTGGTGGTCACGCTGTCGCACGGCGGGTACATGAAGTCGCAGCCGGTGGCCGACTACCAGGCGCAGCGGCGCGGCGGGCGCGGGCGCCAGGCCGCCGGGGTGAAGGACGACGACTTCATCGAGAAGCTGTTCGTCGCCCACTCGCACGACTACGTGCTCTGCTTCTCCAGCCGCGGTCGGGTGTACTGGATCAAGGTCTACAACGTGCCGCAGGGCGGGCGCGCGAGCCGCGGGCGGCCGATCGTGAACCTGTTGCCGCTCGCCGAGGGCGAGAAGATCAATGCCATCCTGCCGGTGCACACCTTCGACGACCATCGCTACGTGGTGATGGCCACCGCCGACGGCACCGTGAAGAAGACGCCGCTGTCGGAGTTCTCGCGCCCGCGCGCCTCGGGCATCATCGCCGTCGACCTCGATCCGGACGACTACCTGATCGGCGTCGCGCTCACCGATGGCACCCAGGACGTGATGCTGTTCTCCGACGGCGCCAAGGCCGTGCGCTTCGACGAGCGCGACGTGCGGCCGATGGGGCGCACCGCGCGCGGGGTGCGCGGCATGCGGATCGCGCCCGGGCAGCGGGTGATCTCGCTGCTGGTGGCCGACGGCTCGGGGACGCAGTCGGTGCTGGTGGCCACCGAAAACGGTTATGGCAAGCGCACGCCGGTGGCCGAATACACCCGCCATGCGCGCGGCACCCAGGGCATGCTGTCGATCCAGCCCAGCGAGCGCAACGGCGCGGTGGTCTCGGCGCGGCTGGTCAGCGCCACCGACGAGATCATCATGATCACCACCGGTGGCGTGCTGATCCGCACCCGCGTGGACGAAATCCGCGAGATGGGGCGCGCGACCCAGGGGGTCACCCTGATCTCGCTCGACGAGGGCGAGCGCCTGGCCGGCGTGGAGACGGTCGTCGAGTCCGACGAGGTCGACGCCGGCGGGCCGCCGGACGAACGCCCCGGGGCGGCCGAGGGCGCCGGCGGGGAAGGCGCAGGGCAGGGGGGCGACGGAGGCGCATCGGCATCGTGACCGCGCGCGTCTACAATTTCAGCGCCGGTCCGGGCGTGATGCCCGAACCGGTGCTCGAGCAGGCAGCCGCGGAGATGCTGTCCTGGCACGGGCGCGGGCTCTCGGTGATGGAGATGAGCCACCGCGGCGCGGAGTTCGTCGAGATCGCCGAGCGCGCCGAGGCGTCGCTCCGGGCCCTGATGGGCATCCCCGACCACTACCGGGTACTGTTCCTCCAGGGCGGCGCGACGCTGCAGTTCGCGATGGTGCCGCTCAACCTGCGCGGGCCGGGCGCGAGCGCCGACTACGTGCTCACCGGCCAGTGGTCGAAGAAGGCGATCGACGAGGCGGGCCGCGGTGGCACGGTGCGCGTGGTTGCCTCGGGCGAGGGGACGCGCTACACGGAAATCCCTCCGCGCGCGCAGTGGGACTGCGATCCCGGCGCCGCCTACCTGCACTACACCTCCAATGAAACCATCGGAGGGGTGCAGTTCGCCGACGTCCCCAACGCGGGCGGCGTACCGCTGGTCTGCGACATGTCCTCGGACATCCTGTCGCGCCCGATCGACGTGTCGCGTTTCGGACTCATCTACGCCGGGGCGCAGAAGAACATCGGTCCGGCCGGACTCACCGTGGTGATCGTGCGCGAGGACCTGCTCGGCCGCGCGCCCGCGGGCACCGCAGCCATGCTCGACTACCGGGTACAGGCCGAGTCGGGTTCGATGTACAACACGCCTCCGACCTGGGCGATCTACGTCGCGGGGCTGGTGTTCGACTGGATCGCGCAGGCGGGCGGGCTCACGGCGATCGAGCGGCG
>JBIPNU010000020.1:0-12096 GCA_044370615.1 Burkholderiales bacterium | reverse complement strand
GTAGACGATTTCCTCCGGCTTGCCGGAGGCAAGCACGGTCCCGTCGTTGATGATGTAGGCGCGGTCGCAGATACCCAGCGTCTCGCGCACGTTGTGGTCGGTGATCAGCACGCCGATGCCGCGATCGCGCAGGAAACCGATGATGCGCTGGATGTCGATCACCGCGATCGGATCGACGCCGGCGAAGGGCTCGTCGAGCAGGATGTATCGCGGATCGGTGGCCAGGGCGCGCGCGATCTCGCAGCGTCGACGCTCGCCGCCGGACAGGCTGAGCGCGGGATTGCCGGCCAGATGCGCGATGTTCAGTTCGCCCAGCAACTCGGCGAGGCGGGTCTCGACGTCGGCCGGGCGCAGCCCGCGCACCTGGAGCACTGCCCGCACGTTGTCGGCTACGCTCAGCCGGCGGAAGATCGAGGCCTCCTGCGGCAGGTAGGACAGCCCGCGCCGCGCGCGAAGGTGGATCGGCAGGTCGGTGATGTCGGCGCCGTCGAGCGCGATCTCGCCGTCGTCGGCGGCGACCAGACCGACGATCATGTAGAAGCAGGTGGTCTTGCCCGCGCCGTTCGGGCCGAGCAGTCCGACGACTTCGCCGCCAGCGACCGTGAGCGACACGTCCTGGACCACGGTGCGCGAGCGGTAACGCTTGCGCAGGTGCGACACTCGCAGCGCGCGTTCGGGCGCTGGCGCAGGGGGCGCCGCCGCGGCCGCGTCCTCGATCGCCTCGCTCATTCGCGCGGCGCCGCCACGCCGGTGGCCGGCTTGAGCGTGATGCCCGGCGCCGCCGGGCGGGCGCGATCGCCGCCGGGCTTGTCCTCCTCGCGGCGCGGCTGGAGTACCGCGCGCACCCGGCCCTGGGGATTGTTCGCGCTCGCGCCGGTCTTGCCGCCACCCAGGACGCGGAACATCTCCGTCGCCATCTCGTAGACCATGTAGTCGCCGCGGACCTCGTCGCCACCGCGCAGCAGGCGCGCGCGGGTGAAGAACTGCACGGTCTCGCGTCGCCCGTCGTACTCGAGCCGGTCGGCCCAGCCTTCGACGTACTCGTCGGTGCCGTCCCGGCGCTGCCTGAAATAGGCCTGCTCCCTGGGTGAACCGAACGCAGTGCCGTAGTTGAAGCCCTTGCGATCCTGCCGCACGACGATCCGCTCGCCGCGGATCACCATCGAACCCTGGGTGATCTGCACGTTGCCGATGAAGGTGCTCTCCTGGCGCTGCTCGTCCACCTCGACCCGGTCGGCCTCGATGTTCACCGGCTTGTCGCGATCGAGCTTCTGGGCGAACACGGCCAGCGGCGCGAGCGCGCCCAGGGCGAAGGCGATCGCCAGCGCGGCCAGCAGCCGCCCTCCGACCCGCGGGCGGACGGGCGGCCGGTGGGAAGGGGAGGCGGTCGGCTGCGGCATCGGGGGCGGCGGGGCGGTCGGATTCAACGCGGACGGATCGACGCGCGCACGTTCGACAGCAACGTGAGTCGCCGGCGATCGTAGTCGAATTCGAGACCCACGGCATCGGTGCGGCTGGTCGGGCTGGTCAGCGTCACCGGCGCCCGGGTGCGGGCGATGCCCTCGTCTGGCAGCACGGTCAGCTCCTGGGTGCGCATCGTGAGTTCGCCCTGGTTGGCCCCGGCCGCTCGCACCAGCAGCACGTCGCCGGTCATCTGCACGGTGCGGCCGTCGCCGGACAGGGTGGCGTTCTTCGCGCGGGCCTGGATCTCCGTGCGGGCGTCGCGGAAGTGCGACAGCCGCGGCAGCTCGAGCAGCGTGGTGTCGTCGGTCGCGTAGTGGGTCATGCGACTGGCCATCAGCACGTGCCGCGGGCGACCGTCCGGCCCGGTCTGGACGGCCGAGATATCATGCACGACGAAGTCCGGTTCGCTGTCGGCCACGCGCGTGCGGTTGCCGCCGGACTGGACCAGCTGGTCCAGCCACAGGGTGAGCGCCGCGAGCAGGGCCGCGACCAGCACCGGGAAGGCGAGCGCGAGACGTTCCGCGCCCATCGTCAGGCTCCCGCCTCGCCCAGGAGGTCGGAACGCCCGATCGCGAGCACGAGCCGCTCGGCCAGCTCGCGCACCGCGCCCGCGCCGCCAGCCGCGCGCAGCACGACATCGGCCGCCAGCCGCACCGCGGGTGGCGCATGCGGCACGGTAACGGCCACGGCGCAATGGGGAAACAGGCGCAGGTCGGCCAGGTCGTCGCCGACGCACAGCGCCTGCGCCGGGGTCAGCCCGCGCTGCGCGCACAGCGCCCGCAGCACGGGCAGCTTGTCGCCCGCGCCCTGGGTCAGGCAGGTCACGCCGAGTTCCGCGGCGCGCGCGGCGACCACCGGCGAGTCGCGCCCGGAGATCCATGCGACCTCCACGCCGGCCCGCGCGACCAGCTTGATCCCGTGCCCGTCGAGCACGTGAAAGCGCTTGGACTCGGCCACCGAGGGCGGCAGCGGCGCGAGGGAAAGCCCGCCGTCGGTGAGCACGCCGTCGACGTCGAACACCGCGAGCCGTACCGCGCGCCAGCGCGCCGGGAGCGGGGTGGCCGCCAGCGCCGGGTCGGCCTTCACGCGCGCGGCGCGGTCACACCACCCCCGCGGCGAACAGGTCGAGCATGTTGAGCGCGCCGACCACGCGGCCCTGCTCGTCGGTGACCGGCAACTGGCTCACGCGGTGGCGCTCCATGAGTTCGACCGCCTCCACCGCCAGCGCCTGCGGCCCGATCGAGCGTGGCGTGCGCGACATCACGTCGGCGACCGCGAGGTCGCGGAAGTCGGCTGCGCGGTCGAACAGCCGCCTCAGGTCGCCATCGGTGAACACGCCCTGCAGCGCGCCGTCCGGACCGGTGACGATCGCGAAGCCCATGCCCTTGCGGCTCACTTCGAGAATCACCTCGGCGAGCGGAGCCTGCGGCCGCACCTGAGGGATGGCCTCGCCCGAGCGCATCACGTCGCCGACATGGGTGAGCAGGCGCAGGCCGAGCCGTCCGCCCGGGTGGGAGCGCGCGAAGTCCTCGGGGCCGAAGCCGCGCGCGTCGAGCAGGGCCACGGCGAGTGCGTCGCCGAAGGCCAGGGCCGCGGTGGTGCTGGCGGTGGGTGCGAGACCCAGCGGGCAGGCTTCCTCGGCAACACCCGCATCCAGCACTGCGTCCGCCTCGCGCGCGAGCGAGGAGGCGGTGCGTCCGGTGATCGCGATCACCCGCGCGCCCTGCCGGCGCACCGCCGGCAGGATACGCAGTACCTCCTCGGTCTCGCCCGAGTGCGACAGCGCGACGAGGACATCGTCGCGCGTGATCATGCCCAGGTCGCCGTGCAGCGCCTCGGCCGGGTGCACGAAGAAGGCCGGGGTGCCGGTGCTCGCCATGGTGGCCGCGATCTTGCGTCCGATGTGGCCGGACTTGCCCATGCCGCACACGACGACGCGACCGCGACAGTCGAGGATCAGGCGCACGGCCTGCACGAAGCGATCGTCGAGGCGCGCGGCCAGCGCGGCCACCGCCGACGCCTCGGTCTCGATGACCCTGCGGGCGAGCGCGAGCATCGGCCCGGGGTCGCGCATCGACGCCCCGGAGGCCGGAGGCTGGGGGGCTGGGGAGGCGGTGGCCTGGGCAGGAGTCATCGCGGCTCGATGGTACCATCGGTCACGGGGACGCCGACCACGCGCGGTGGCGCATCCCCGCGAGCCGGTGCGGCCCGGCGGGCGGGTCGCGACGAGCGCTCGCAGCCCGGTCCATGGCCCATGCCCAGCACCCTGCCCCTGGTCCTCACCCTGCTGGCCGCGGCGGTGGTCGTGGTGGTGCTGTGCCGGCTCGCAAGCCTGCCGCCGCTGCTGGGCTACCTCGTCGTCGGCGTGCTGATGGGGCCGCATGCGCTCGGGCTGGTGCCCGACACCGAATCGGTCGGCCACCTTGCCGAGTTCGGCGTGGTGTTCCTGATGTTCACCATCGGGCTGGAGTTCAGCCTGCCGCGGCTGATCGCGATGCGCGTGCTGGTGCTGGGGCTGGGCGGGCTGCAGGTGCTGCTCACCTCGATCGCGGGCGCGCTGCTCGCGCTGTCGGTCGGCCTTGCGTGGCAGACGGCGCTGGTGCTGGGCTGCGCGCTGGCGATGTCCTCGACCGCCATCCTCGCCAAGACGCTGGCTGACCGCCTGGAACTCGCCTCGGAACACGGCCGCCGGGTGATCGGGGTGCTGCTGTTCCAGGACATCGCGGTGGTGCCGATGCTGGTGCTGGTCCCGGCGCTGGCCGCCTCGATCGCCGATCTGCCGGTGAACCTGGCGCTGGCGGTCGCCAAGATCGTGCTGGTGCTCGGGTTGCTGCTGGGGCTGGGGCAGCCGCTGATGCGCCGCTGGTTCCATCTCGTGGCGCGCCAGAAATCGCCCGAGCTGTTCGCGCTCAATGTGCTGCTGTTCACGCTGGGGCTCGCCTTCCTCACCGAGTCGATCGGCCTGTCCCTCGCGCTGGGGGCCTTCGTGGCCGGCATGCTGATCTCCGAGACCGAGTACCGCTTCCAGGTCGAGGAGGACATCAAGCCCTTCCGCGACCTGCTGCTCGGCCTGTTCTTCGTGACCATCGGCATGCTCGTCGACCTCGCGTGGATCGCCGCCAATCTGCCGCAGGTGGTCGGCGTGCTGGTGGCGCTGTTCGCGGTGAAGATCGCGGTGCTGCTGGGCGTGCTCGCGGTGCTGCGTACCGACACCGGGGTCGCGCTGCGAGTTGCGCTCGCGCTGGCCCCGGCAGGTGAGTTCGGCTTCGTGCTGCTCACGCTGGCCACCGGGCTGTCGCTGCTGCCCGATCCGGTGCTGCAGCCGGTGCTGGCGGCGATGGTGCTCTCGATGGTGGCCGCCCCGTTCATCCTCGAGCACAGCGAGCGCCTCGTGCGTCGCTGGCGCGGATCGGAGTGGATGGCGCGCGCGATGCAGCTGACCGCGATCGCCTCGCGCTCGATGGTGGCCGATCGTCACGTGATCATCTGCGGCTATGGCCGCAGCGGCCAGTACCTCGCCCGCCTGCTCGACGCCGAGCGGGTACCGTTCTTCGCGCTCGACCTCGATCCGGACCGGGTGCGCGAGGCGGCGGCCGCCGGCGAGCAGGTGGTGTTCGGCGATGCGGCGCGACGCGAGGTGCTGATGGCCGCTGGGCTGCCGCGCGCGCGCGCGCTGGTGGTGAGTTACGCCGATACCGCCTCGGCGCTGAAGATCCTGCATCTCGTGCACGAACTGCGTCCCGACCTGCCGGTCGTGGTGCGAACCCTGGACGACAGCGATATCGAGCGGCTCAAGGCCGCCGGCGCAGCCGAAGTGGTGGCCGAGGTGATGGAAGGCAGCCTGATGCTGGGCACCCATGCGATGATGCTCCTGGGCATGCCGCTGGGTCGGGTGGTGCGCAGGGTCCGCAGCGCGCGCGAGGAGCGCTACCGGCTGTTCCGGGGCTTCTTCCACGGACTCTCGGATCAGACCGACGAGAGCGGTGAGGACGTGTTCCTGCACTCCGTGGCCGTGCCGGTCGGTGCGCACGCCGCGGGTCGTCGGCTTGACGAACTCGACCTCGCGCCACTCGGTGCGGAGGTGAGCGCGGTCAGGCGGCGGGGCGTGCGCGAGCTCTCCCCGGCGCCCGATACCGAACTGGCCGCGGGTGACGTGGTGGTGCTGCGCGGCAGCGCGGCGGCGGTTGCTGCCGCCGAGATGAGGCTGCTGCAGGGCAGCTGAGGGAATCCGCGGCACGAGTGGGGTTGAGCCGGCGGCGTACGATGCGCGCTGCACGCCGTGCCGCCATTCGATGAATGCGCGGTCGACCCGGCGAACGCCGGTGATCGCTCGTGCAGCGCGGGGCTCCCGGATCGCCCGGCTCGCGCGCAGTCGCTGTGGCGCGCGCAGCGGATGGCCTGCCGGGCGTACCGCGGAGGGACTGGAACCCTTCCGTCAGAAGATGACGGCGCCGCCGCAGTTGGCCGTGCCGGCCGTGGTGTTCCACTCGGGCGGCGTGGCCGCGGTCAGGCATCCGGCGGCACCGGTGGCAGTGGGCGCGGTTCCGTTGCCGGCGTAAGTGGAGAACTGGAACGAGCCGGAGTAGGGACGGCCGTCGTCGACCTTGCGGTCAACCTCGGCGATGATCTCCACGGGGATCTGCGCACCGGTCTTCAGGTTGTGTCGCGACGGGGCGCTGCTGCCGTAGTTGTTGTCGAAGATCAGTTGCAGCGTGACGTTGTACGGGTTGAACGGCGTGGTGTTCTGCGATTCGGTAGCGGCGCAGGTATACGAGCCGGTGATGAAGCCCGCCTTGGACAGATGCTCCCACGCGAGCACGGATTCGGCGGCCTCGATCTGGCCGTTGCCGTTGCCGTTGCCGCTGGTGCCGCAGGCGGCGCCCACGTTGTTGATGTTCTGGGAGGCGAGCAGGTAGTCGCCAGGCAGGCCGCGGAAGCGGTCCTGGAAGCCGAAGAACGCGGCCTTCACGCCATCCTGGGCCGTGATCAGGTTGCGCACCCGCGCGCTGGTGATGAGTTCCTGGCCCTTGAGCACACCACCCAGCAGCAGCCCCACGATCACCAGCACGATGGCGATCTCGATCAGGGTGAAACCGGACTGACGACGTACGGTCATGGGCGATCCTGCAGATCAAGGGCGATGGCCGGCCCTCGGGCCGGTATCCGTACACGGCGAGGCATCGACGGAACCCACCGCGACACTGGGAATGATGTGCGCAAATCCGTCCAGCGTCCGTGAACAATGTCACGCTGCCCCCTGGTGCCGCGCCGCGCGACCGGCCGGGTACGGTCGCAAACCGGTACCGTGTCCGGGGAGGGCGCATCGCGCCCGCGGCGGCATGGCGCGTAGTGAACCGATGGCAGGGCGACCGAACGACCGAACGACCGAACGACCGAACGACCGAACGACCGAACGACCGAACGACAGGGCGACGGTGCGAAATGGTGCCCGGTGACAGGGCGACGGGGCGCCCGGCGACAGGTCGTACGGCGTTACCGCGCGGCGCACCGCTGCGGTGATCCGGGGGCCTCGCACCGGCCCCCGGATCGGCCTGTCGCGGTGCTGGGGTCGGACGCAAGGCGTCCCGAGCGGTGGCGCGGAAGTGCGCTCAGCGCGGAGGGCTGGCGTCCTCCGGCCGAGCCGGTTCCGGCACCCCGCGCTCGAGCAGGAAGCGCAGTTCTGCCGGATCGGTGAGCAGGCCCGCGTCGATCAGACCGCCCAGCAGCACCCGCGCGGCCTCGCGCTCGCCGGTGTCGGCCAGCAGCAGCACCGACATCTGGCGCGCCCACGCCGGAACGGTGGGCCCGGTGGCCTGCCGGGTGATCGCGGAGGCGAATTCGATGGCGAGCGGCGTGTCGCCGAGGCGGTGCCGGGCGACCAGCGCGGCATGCGCGAGCCAGCGCCAGCGCCGGTCCGGGTCGTCCTCGAACGCGTCGCGCACCACGCGCAGCATCCGCCGCTGCCGCTCCGGGTCGGGCACCTGGCTGTAAACGTGCGAGGCGAGCAGCAGCGGATACGCGCCGCGCGGATCGAGCGCGAGCAGGCGTTCGAGCCAACGCGAGAGCGGCGCGTAGTCGAGCGCCTGGTGCGGCAGGCGCAGGCCCGGCTGGGTGTCGTGGGCCTGCAGCCACAGGGTGGTGGCAAGCGCCAGGGCGGGCGCCTCGCCCAGCGCGAACGCCCGCAGCGCGGCCGCCGGCGGCGGATCGGGCAGCGGGTCGTGCCGCGCGCGCGGATCGGGCTGCAGCGCGTGCAGCGTCAGCTGGGCCCCCAGCGCGAGCGCAAGCGCCACGCGAAGCGCGGGCGGCAGCTCGCGCCAGGGGCGGTCGGCGCGCCCGGGACTCACAGCGCGCGACGCTGGAAGTCGATGAGCGCCGCGGCCAGCAGCAGCGCCGCCTGCGCAAGGGCCGCCGCGATCAGCAGCGCCAGCGCGCCGGCGGCCGGCGGCCCGTCCGCGAGCCAGGTCGATCCCGCGTAGCGCGACAGCGCCGGCAGCAGCCAGGCCAGCAGGTCGAGTCCGACGCGCAGCACCTCCAGCAGCGGTCCCGGGTTGAGGGTCTCGCCCGCCTGGGCGATCAGACGCAGCGCGTCGATGCCGCGCGCGAGCAGGTAGAAGCCGGCGGCCAGCGCGGCCGCGGCCGCGAACTGTCCGAGCGACAGCGCGAAGAAGGTGGCGGCACAGATCATCACCAGCAGTTCGGCGAACAGCCCGGCGCACCAGGCAGCCGCTGCGGCCGCGCCGCCGAGCCAGGCCATCGGCAACCACAGCGCCGCGCAGGCGAGCGCCGCGGCCGCGCCAAAGCCTGCGGCCCGGCCGAGCACCCACACAGGGCGCGACAGCGGCAGCGCGAGCCAGTGCTCGACGCCGCGCGAGTCGATGTCGCGCACCAGGCAGCCGATCACGTGCAGCGTGAACACGAACACCCACGCGAGCCGGGTCGCGCTACCCGAGAGCGCCGCCTGCAGGCGACCGGACTCCGTGAGCGCCAGGGCGGCGGCGAAGGCACCCGCGGCGAAGGCGAGCAGCGCTGCGGCCGCCAGCAACCCCGCGAGGCGCGAGCGCAGCGCCTCGATCAGCGTGGCGAAGGCGACCAGCGCAAGGGCGCGCAGGCGGGGAGGGGGAGACGATGCGACGCGCACTGCGTGTCTCAGGGCAGCTGGCCGGCCGCGACCATGCGCGCGTAGAGCACGTTCGGCGACAGCCAGGTCATCAGGTCGTCGTACTCCGCGGCGGCTGTCCCCCCTCGTACGCGGCTCACGAACACCGCGTCGGCGTTCGCGCTGTTCGGGTTGGGGTTCTGCGCCTCGTCGACCGAAGTGCCGCCGGTGACGGCATTGGGGCCGAGGGAATAGAGGACCGCGACCGCGTTGCTGGCGAGCGCCGTGCCGCTCGCGCAGTCGGAGACGGTGGCCCCCGCGCCGGTCGAGCACACCTTCAGCGCGGGGGCGAGTGCGGCCAGTCCGACCGCCCGCATCGAGCCGGCCCCCGCGCTGGTGAACGCGTAGGCGTTGCTCACCGTGACCGCGTAGCGGATCCGGTTCTGCGGCAGCCCCCACGGGTCGATCGCGTAGCCCTGCGCATCGATCTGGGGCAGGCCCAGCGTGACCGCCGGCACGAAGCCGGTGTACGGATGGGTGCAGACGCCGCCGCCGACCGGGCTCTCCACGCCGGCCGAGGTGGGCGAAGCCGGGCAGGGCAGGCGACCGTTGGCGAGCGCGAAGCCGATCAGCGCCTCGCGGATCTCCTCGAGCTGGCGCTGGGCCTGGGCCGCGCGACCCTGCTCGACCTGCGTGGCCAGCGGCACCAGCAGCCCGCCGATGATCAGCGAGAGGACCAGCAGGCCGATCGCGAGTTCCACCAGCGACACGCCGCGCTGGCCGGCGCGGGGTGCGCGGGCGCGGACGGGGGCGGTGGCGGTTCGGTCGCGGGAGGCCATGGGGGCTGGGACGGAGCGCTGCGGGCGCGGCGGGTGGGAGAGAGTAGCGCCGTCGCCACGGCGCGCGCGGACGCTCACGGCAGCCACGCGACGGCGCGGGTGCCGGCGGCGATCGCCAGGGGCTCGGGCGCGCCGCCGGCCGCCATTCGTGCGGCCGCCGCGAGCGTCTCGCCTTCCAGGTAATTGTCGAGCACGCCGCGCGCGGCGGCGTCCGCCCGCGACTGCCCCGGGCCGGCACTGCCGCCCGCCACCAGAACGAAGGCGGCGCTGCGCGGCGGGCCGGTGCCCGGGACCAGCGCGAGATCGCCCGAGGCGCAGGACCCTCCGGGGATCGTGCACGCGGGGGCGACCAGGTAGATCAGGTTCTCGCGCCAGCGCTGCCCCCCGAACCACAGCCCGGAGCCCGAGGGCCCGAGCACGCGGTCCGGATCCTCGCCGGTCGGAGACGGCCACGCAGCGCGCGGCAGGGTGATGCTGGCGGGGACGCGTCCGGCCGCCAGCCCGTCCACCGGCGGGCACTGGCCGGCCGATACCGTCCACGCGGTGCACTCGGCATCGCCGAACGCCGCGGGTGGCGGCAGGTAGCCGTGGCGCGCGAAATACGCGGCCAGCGCGCGGGAGACCTCTGCCAGCGCACGCCGCTCGCCCATCGCCATCAGGTCATCGCGGGTGACGGCGAGCAGCCGGTCGTTGAAGGTGGCCGAGGCGGTGGCCGCGACGAAGGCGGTGGCGGTCGAGCCGTTGTCGCCATCGAGATAGTTGGCGGGCTCGAAGGCGCCCGCGCCGCCGCGGCTCTGGCTGCCCAGGGCGGGGCCGGGCGCGAACACGATCGCGACCACGCCCGAGTGGGTGAGTCCGCCGGGCTGCTCGGTGATCGACAGCACCCCCGGCGCGTCCGGGTGCACCAGGCCACCCTGGGCGAGATGGCCGAGCGCGTCGGGTTCGAGCGAGCCGACATCCCGGAACTGCGGACTCAGCGCGTACCACAGCACTTCCCCGGCATCGTCGACCGGCGGCGGGATGCCGAGCCTGTTCCACGGGATGCGACCCACGTAGACGCGGCAGGCGCCGCCGACGATGTCCGCGCCGACCGTGACCCGACCATCCCCGTCGGCGTCCGGGCAGGGCAGGCTGCCGGGGCGGATCTGGTCGGCGGCACCGCTGGCGCGGATATCGTCGGTCGCGGCGTAGGCGATCAGCGCCTGGCGGGCGCTGGCGAGGGCCTCGGCGGTACGACTCGCGCGACGCTCGCGCTCGGCCGCGTCGCCCAGGCGGCCCACCGCATAGACGCCGAGGACGATCGAGACGAAGACCACGACCGCGAGCAGCGCGACGCCGCGTTCCGTGCGCCGTCCGCGCGGCGGGCGGCGGCCGATCCGCGGCAGGCCCGGACCGGATCGGGCAGGCCATCTCCCGTGGGCCGCGCGAGCCATGGTCAGGGTGCGCTGCGCACCGGGCCGGGCGGCCCGCGCCCGCGGGTACGCCCCGCCTCGTCGGCACTGTCGCCGTCGCGGCCGGCGGGGAGATCGCGGACGGTGCGGCGACCGGACTCGCCGGGCGAAGGCGGGGGGCTTGGAGCCGAGGGGGATGATCCTGGCTCGACGGGTTGGGGTATTCGACGATAGTGATCCCTGACTTCGGAGCTGCCCGGCGCGGCTTCCTGTCCGACCTTCAGCCGCACACCGCGCGTCGCGTCGGGTACCCGCAGTTCGACCGCCTCGCCCGCGTCACGCACCGGTCCGATGCGCACGCTGCCGGTATCCGCGGGCGCGCGGGTCGGTCGCTGGTTGATCCAGACGGTGGCCTGCCCGTCGTCGCGGCGCACGATGCCGTCGACCGACAGCACGGCCGGCGGAACCGGTGCGGATGCCGCCGCCGGGCGGGTGACGAGGGTGCGTGCGCGGTCGCGCCCCTGGTCGAGCGCGGCGCGTTCGCCGGGCGTGTGGAACAGGCGCCCGAGCGCCGGCTCCGTCGATGCGGGCGCGGCCGCCGTCGCGGGCTCGGCGATCGCGCCGAGGACGCCGAGGAGGCCGAGGACGCCCAGCGCGCCGGCGACGCGCGCAGCGCCCGGCGGCCGCCCGGCTCGAACGAGCGGCGGGGCGCGGCGGCGAACGGCTGGGTCGATCGGGCGGGTGGACGGATGCATGGGTTCGGGGATCAGGGGCGCGGGGCGGTGGTTCCGGCCGGCAAGGGGGCAGCCTGGGCGTTGGCGGCCGGGGCCGGCGCGGTGATCCAGGACAGGCGGCATTCGGCGCGCAGGTTGACGTCCGCGCGCGGGGGCTCGGCGGCCGAACCGAGCCGCTCCAGCGTGCAGGCCTCGAGCAGCGACACGCCGGCGCGGCGCGCCTGCAGCGCGCGCAGGAAGCGCAGCAGGTCTGCTTCGTGCAGCAGCTGTACCTCGAGCGTCATCGGCGAATGCAGCAGGCCCGTGGCTCCGGGAGGCGGCAGTGGCAGGGCCGCCTCGGCCGCGATCTGGTACTGCACGCCGGGCAGCCGGGCCTCCTCGGCCGCGGCGCGCAGCGCATCCACCCAGTTCACCCGCTGTCCGGGGCCGACGAATCCCTCGGCCTGCAGCGCGCGGTAGCGCGGCGCATAGCGCGCGAGCAGATCGCGCTCGTCGCCCGCCCGCTGGAAGCGAGAACGCGCATCGGCGAGGGCGCGCTGATCGCGGGCCTGCTCGGCGGCGCCGGCCGCCGC
>JBIPNU010000410.1:0-3306 GCA_044370615.1 Burkholderiales bacterium | reverse complement strand
AGGTCACGGCCAAGGTCACGGCGAGCAGCCTGTCCCGACACGGTCCGCGCGAGGCGTGTACTGCCCCGGGCCAGGCCACCGTCCGGGCCGCGACCGTCATCCGGCGGCGGGGCGGTGGAATGACGCATCGCGCTCGACCCGAGCCGAGCAGCCTCTGGCGCCAGACCTCGAACCGGGGGATGATGGCTGCTGCCGGCAGTCGGGACCCAGCCTGCGTGGCACCCCGATCCCGAGCGCTCCACAGCGTACGCATGGAGGACCGCGATGGCGACGATCAGGCAGCTGTTGTCCGACAAGGGGGCCCAGGTGTACGCGATCTCGCCGCAGGCCTCGGTGTACGCGGCGGTCGCGAGCATGGCGAAGCACGGGGTAGGCGCGCTGCTGGTGACCCAGGGCGATGCGCTCGCGGGCATCGTCTCCGAGCGCGACTACGCACGCAAGGTGATCCTGCTCGATCGAAGTTCCCGCTCGACGAGCGTGAGCGAAATCATGACCTCGACGGTGATCACCATCGGCCCCGAGCAGACGATCGAGCAGGCGATGCAGCTGATGACCGCCCATCGCATCCGCCATCTGCCGGTGATCGACGAGGGACGCGTCATCGGCGTGCTGTCGATCGGTGATCTGGTCAAGGCGGTGATCGGCGAGCAGCGGTTCGAGATCGAGCAGCTGCAGCAGTACATCGCCCAGGGCTGAGGCCCGGTCCGGAGAAGAACTCCAGCGTCGAGTCGACCGTCTCGCTGCAGCCATGCATCCCCCGGGGCTGAGGCCCGGTGCACGGGCAGCACCCGACGCCCTTGCCGGCCCGGCTGCACCCATCCGAAGCGTCGGCGTACCTCGGCTCGGCCGCGGCCCTCGCGCGGGAGCGGCCGTCCCTGTCACAATAGGGGCTCGCCAATCCCGGGAAACGGCGAACACGCGGAGGGGAAACGATCCTGGTGGATCGGCCGGGCTTCAAACCCGGTGGGTGGCGCCAGGCGCTGCCGGGTGGGTTCGACTCCCATTCCCCTCCGCCATCTCCGCGTCCCGACCGCGCCCTTCGGCGATCGCATGGTCCCGGGGGAAGGTTCGGGGGGTAGGGGGTGAGTTGCGCCTGCCGCGGGTGGGCTCGCCGTGATCGTGGGAGTGCCGGACATCCCCGACCGGCTGCTCTCTCTTGCACGCTCTGGTCGACATGCCGCTCCACGACCACCATGGTGCGCCGCGCGTGGCTTCACGGGCGCCACGGACCGGACGCGGCCGCGGAGCCGGCGCGCGCCGCGCGCGGGTGCGCGATCCCCTCCACGCCCCCGGCACGTCCCCTTGCCGCCCGTTCGAAGTCGCGGGCACGTGCCGGCGAAGTTCCGGCGATGGTCCGGCGAGATCCCGGGGACGTGCGGAAGGCCTGCGCGAGGCAGGCCGCCGATCAGTCCATCAGCGGAATACCCGCCACCTTCACCAGTTCCGCGATCCGGGCGACCTCGGCTTTCGCGAAGGCGGCCATCTGCTCGGGCGTGCCGCCGGTGATCTCGAGCCCGACCTCCTGCAGCCGCTGGCGCACGTCGGGCGACTTCAGCGCGGTGTTGAAGTCCGCGCTGATCCGCTCCTGCAGGTCGCGGGGCAGCCCGGGCGGGGCGGCCGCCGCCGTCCAGCTCACGAACGCATAGCCGGGCACGCCGGACTCGGCGATGGTCGGCACGTCGGGCAGTTGCTGCGAGCGGTTCGGCCCGGTGACCGCGACCGCACGCACCCGGCCGGAGCGGATATGCGGCAGCGCCTCGGGCTCGGGCTGAAAGGCCGAGGCGATCTGCCCGCCCATCACGTCGACCGCGGCAAGCGCCCCTCCCTTGTAGGTGATGTGCGACAGGCGCACGCCCACCCGGTGGGCAAACATCTCCGCCGACAGGTGCAGCGGGCCGCCGGAGCCGGCAGACCCGTAGGTCACCTCGCCCGGGCGTGCCTTCGCCAGCGCGATGTAGTCCCGGACCGTCTTCACCGGCAACGACGGATTGACGATCAGTACCAGATTCTGGTTCACCAGCAGCGCGATCGGGGAGAGATCCTTGAGCGGGTGGTAGGGCATGCTGCGGTAGAGCGCGAGGTTGGTGCCCAGCGCGCCCATGCTGGTCACGAGCAGCGTGTGCCCGTCGGGCTCGGCGCGCGCGACCGCCTGGCCGGCAATGTGGCTGGCAGCGCCCGGACGGTTCTCCACCACCACCTGGCGGCCCCAGATCACCGAGAGCCGCTGCGACAGCGCACGGGCGACGAGGTCCACGCTGCCCCCGGGAGCGAAGCCGACCAGGATACGGACCGGACGGTTGGGGAACGTGGACGTCGGCGACTGCGCGAGCGCCGCGGAGGCGGCTACCACGCAGGCAGCGGCAATGACGGGGGCGATGCTCCGGTTCATGTCGGACCTCCTGTCGTCGCGAAAAGTCGTCGCATCCCCCGGGCCGTCACCGCACGCCGGGCGGCGTGCCGGCGCCCGGCGGCACGCGCCGCGCCCGCGCGGGACGATGACGGCGGAGGAGTCCGGACGCGCACCGCGGGGGGCGGTTCGCGGGTCGTCTCCCACCCGCACGTGCCTCGGGTGGTAGACGACGCGTATCGCCCGATCAGCGCGCGCCGCGGAGGGTTGCGGGCGCGCGCGCCCACCTGCTGCGAGTGCCGAGGCTGACCACGGGCATGCGTCTGCCCCGTACCCTGCGAGGGGGGCGAGACCGTCACGAAGGGCAGGCGCGGGGATGTCACCGCCCCCCCTCGAGCAGCATGCGCGCATCGACCACGGTGAACCCCTCGGCGTGCGCGATCACCGGATTGAGGTCGATCTCGACGATCTCGGGGTGGACGATGGCGATCCGGGCGACCGCCACGACGAGATCGGCGATCGCGCGACGGTCGACGGCAGGCGCGCCCCGCACCCCTTCGAGCAGCGCCCGGAAGCGCAACTGCTCGAGCATCGCGAGCGCCTCGTCGCGGGTGAGCGGAGGGGCGCGGAACGCGACATCGCCGATCTGCTCGACCAGGACTCCGCCCAGCCCGACCAGCACGACCGGCCCGTGCTGCGGGTCGCGCACCACGCCCACGATCAGTTCCACGCCGGGCGCCGCCATCGGCGTCAGCAGGCAGCCGGCAATCCTCGCGTCGGGCTGCCACCGCAGCGCGCGCTCGCCGATCGTCGCGAATGCGTCGGCGAGCGCCTCGGCCCCGCGCAAGCGCAGTTGCACCCCCCCCGCCTCGGACTTGTGCACGATGTCGCGCGACACGATCTTCATCGCCAGCGGCTGGTCGCCAAAGGCCGCGGCCGCAGCCGCTGCCTCCGACGCG
>JBIPNU010000409.1:0-3312 GCA_044370615.1 Burkholderiales bacterium | reverse complement strand
CCACACCCAGATCCGCGAGCGCATCGCGCCTCGGGTGCTTGCGGCGGCCCCGGCTGACCTGCTCGACGAGACGGGGGCGAATTTCGATCCGCTGCGCGTCTGGGCGCATGCGGCGGCCGACGAGAAGCCGGCCGGGCACGCCGAGCGCTCGGTCGCGATCGGGACTGTCGACCTGGCCGTGTGGGACCTGGTCGCCAAGATCGAGGGCAAGCCCCTGCATCGGCTGCTGGCCGAGCGCCACGGCGACGGCGCGGTGCGCGAGTCGGTGTTCTGCTACGTCGGCGGTGGGTGGTATCGGCCCGGCCAGACCGCGGCCGACCTGCAGGCCGAGATGCAGGGTCACCTCGACGCGGGCTACACGCAGGTCAAGATGAAGGTGGGAGGGCTGTCGATCGCCGAGGACTGCGCCCGGGTGGAGGCGGTGCTGGCGGTGGTCGGTCGCGGCCGCCAGCTCGCGGTCGATGCGAACGCGGTCTTCGAGCCGTCGGCGGCGCTCGAGCGCGCGCGGTCGCTGGCACCCTACGCCTTGCGCTGGTTCGAGGAGCCGTGCAATCCGCTCGACTACGAGGGCTACAAGGCGGTGGCCGCATCCTATGCGCCGCCGATCGCCACCGGTGAGTGCCTGTCGGGTGCGCAGGAACTGGACAACTTCCTGCGCTATTCGGCGATGCGCCCGGACCGGGACATCATCCAGCTCGACCCGCCGCTGTCCTACGGTGTCACCGAGTACCTGCGCATCGTGCAGGTGGCCGAGCGGCACGGCTTTGGTCGCGACGCGCTGTGGCCGCACGGTGGAAACCTGATGAGCCTGCACGTGGCAGGCGGACTGGGCCTGGGCGGCAGCGAGTCCTATCCCGGCGTCTTCGGCGCCTTCGGCGGCTTCAACCGCGAGGTGATGATCGAAGGGGGCTACGCGCGGCTTCCGCAGTCGCCCGGACTGGGTTTCGAGGAAAAGCCCGAACTGTTCCCGCTGATGCGATCCCTGCTCGACCCGGGTGGTTGAGGCGCCCGGCGGGCGGCGGCTGTCCGGACGAGGTTTGTCGGGCGTGGCGGCCGTGCAGGGCTCGAGGGGTTGCGCAGGCGGCACCCGTGGCCGTGCGCACATCGCTCCCGGATCCGGGTGACGCCAGGGAGCGCGCGGGTCTTTCGCAGCCGACGGCGCGCTGCCTGCCTTACCGTGGCGCGGCTCGGGACGAGTGCGGGGCGATCCCGCCGCGAGGCCAGGCCGCTCAGGCGAGCCCTGCCTTCGCCAGGATCGCCGCGTGGAGCGCATCGTCGAGTGCCTCGCTGCGGCCCAGCCCGGCGTCGCGGCGAAAGGCGACGATCGCGCGGCGGGTGTTCTGTCCGACGATCCCGTCGGGTTCGCCCGGACGGTACCCGAGATAGAGCAGGGCACCTTGCGCGGCGCGGGCGCGCAGGTCCACGCTGATGCCTGCCGAAAAGCGCTCGAACGCCGCGCGCAGTTTCACGTCGTACTGGAATCGCCAGTAGCTCGCGCCGTTGTAGCGCCGGGCAAAGCCGGTCCAGTCACGCGCGCGCAGCTTCGCGTCCAGCCCTTCGCTGCGGATGAAGCCCGCCATCCCGGCCAGCTGCGCCCCTTCGGCAGCGCCCATCCGCGTGGCGAGGTCGGCCGCGCTGGCGAATCCCGAGGCGGTCGCGTTGAACCCCATCACCTGACCCAGCCCCCACGAGGCGCTGCGCAGCGCGGCCTCCACCGGGATACCCGCCGACCTGCACAAGGCCCGTGCCCGGGCGAGCCGGTCATGCTCGGCTGCGCCGCCCACGTAGCCGCCGCCACTCCTCGCGCAGAGGTCCGGGGCCTCGGCGGCGAAGCGCCCTCGTGTCTCGCGGTAGAAGATGTGCCGCTCGAACAGGATCTTCGGACGCCGGTCGGGCAGGAAGCCGAAGCCGCGGCTCTCCACGGTCAGCACCGCCCACAGCACAGGTCGCTCGGTGGCGGGGTCGAGTCCGAGCAGGCCCATGGCGGCGACAAGGTCGGCGTCGACGAGCGGTTGTCCCTTGCCGGCGAAGTCCATCGGGTCATCCTCCAGGGGTGGCGTTGCCGCTCGCGTCCGGTGCCTCGGCGCGCGCGTCGTCGGGGCGGCTCACGGCGCGCGCGGCTTGGGGTCGGCCCAGGACGCGCGCGCCGCAGGCGCGTGAGTGAGTACAGGCGACTTCCGGCATCGGCCGCACGCCGATGGGCCGCGCGCGTCGGGTCGACTATGCGCAGGCAGGCCTGATCGTGCAAGCGGTCGCCGGGGGGGATGCACCCGCGCGCGTTCGCCGCGTGCGGGGGTGATCCCGAGCCATGTCGTGCCGATCCCGTGCCGCCCGGGCGTCCGCGGGGGACACGGGTCCACCGCCCTTCGCGCGCAAGGTCGTGTACGCTGGACATCATGACGACCCGGGACTTTCGCGGTTACGGCACCACGCCGCCTGACATCCGGTGGCCGAACGGCGCGCGGCTGGCGGTTTCGTTCGTGCTCAACGTCGAGGAGGGGGCCGAGTTCAACCTCGCCGACGGCGACGAACGTAACGAGGGTCGGCACGAGGTCTACCAGCCGGTCGCCGAGGTGCCCGACCTGTGCACCGCCTCTCACTACGAGTACGCGACCCGGGTTGCCTACTGGCGCGTGATGGCCGAGGTCGAGCGCGCCGGGGTGCCGATCACCTTCAATGCCTGCGCTCGGGCGCTGGAGCGTGCGCCCTGGATTGCCGAGGACGGCCGGCGCCGCGGGGTCGAGTTCATGTGCCATGGCTACCGCTGGGAGTCGCACTACGCGATGGACGAGGCGCAGGAGCGCTCGGTGATCCAGCGTTCGGTGGAGGCGATGCAGCGCCTCACGGGCGAGCGCCCGCTGGGCTGGCACACGCGGTCCTCGCCGTCGACGAACACCCGGCGTCTGCTTGCCGAGGCCGGCTTCCTCTACGACTGCGACGCCTACAACGACGACCTCCCCTACTACGTGTCCGTTCGCGGTCGGCCGCATCTGGTGCTTCCGTACTGCTTCGACACGAACGACATGCGCTTTCATGACACGTATGCCTTCGTGCGCGGGTCGGATTTCGCCGACTACACGATCGATGCGGTCGAGTGGTTGCGTGCCGAGTCGGTCCATGCGCCGAAAATGGTCTCGATCGGGTTGCATGTGCGCATCATCGGCCGGGCAGGGCGGATGGCCGGACTGCGGGCCATCCTCGACCACGTCCGGCAGGCGCCGGGCGTGTGGCTCGCGCAGCGGCGCGATATCGCCCGCCACTGGTTGAGCGTCGCGCCCCCGGGTTGAATCGGCGCCGGCGACCCTGAAGGTG
>JBIPNU010000408.1:0-3320 GCA_044370615.1 Burkholderiales bacterium | reverse complement strand
GGCTCGAGCAGAAGTTCGGGCGCTCGCCCAACGAGGCCGAGCTCGCCGACGAGATGCAGGTGCCGCTGGCCGACTACCAGCACATGCTGACCGACGCCCGCGGCGCCCAGCTGCTGCACTACGAGGATTTCCAGCAGTCCGAGGATGGCGACTTCTTCGACTTCTTCCTCGCCGACAACCAGGCCAACCCGCTGGCGATCATCGAGGACAAGGGCTTCCGCCAGGCGCTGGTCGCCTCGATCAGCCAGCTGCCCGAGCGCGAGAAGCTGGTGATGGGGCTCTACTACGAGAAGGAGCTCAACCTCAAGGAGATCGGCGAGGTGCTGGGCGTGAGTGAATCCCGCGTATGCCAGCTTCACAGCCAGGCGGTCTCGCGCCTGCGCGCGCGCAGGCGCGCGTGGCCCCCGCGCGCCGGAGCGGCGCGCGCGCCCCGGAGCCGGCGGCATGGACAAGGCGAGCGTCGTCGGCCTGCTGCTCGGGCTGTTCGCGGTGATCGGAGGCCTGCTGCTCGAAGGCGGCCACCCCTCCTCTCTGCTGCAACCGACCGCGTTCGTGATCGTCGTCGGCGGCACGGCGGGCGCGGTGCTGCTGCAGAACAGTCCCGCCCACTTCGCCGAGGCGATGCGTCTCGCCCGGTGGGTTTTCGCGCCGCCGCGCTGCGAGCCTGACGAGCTGATCGCGCGGGTGACCGGCTGGAGCCAGGCCGCCCGCCGCGGCGGGCTGCTCGCGCTGGAGGTGTACATCGACCAGTCCGACGACCCCTTCGAGCGCAAGGCGCTGCAGTTGCTGGTCGACGGCGCCGAACCGCAGGTGCTGCGCGAGGCAATGGAACTTGAGATCGATGCCTTCGAGGCACGCCGCCGTGCCGCCGCCCGGGTGTGGGAGGCGGCCGGTGGCTATGCCCCGACCATTGGCATCCTGGGCGCGGTCATGGGGCTGATCCACGTGATGGAGAACCTCACCGATCCCGCGCGACTGGGCGCGGGCATCGCGGTGGCCTTCGTCGCCACGGTCTACGGGGTCGGGCTGGCCAACCTGGTGTTCCTCCCGGTTGCCGGAAAGATCCGCATGCACGTGGCGCGGGAGGTGATGCTGCGCGAGATGCTGGTCGAGGGTGTGGCCGCGATCGCCAGCGGCGAGAATCCGCGCGCGATCGCGGTGCGGCTGGAGGGCTACGCGGGCTGAGGCCCGCGCGCGGCCATGGCCCGTCGCCGGCGCCACGACGAGGACGCGGAGCGGCCCGATCGCTGGCTGGTGTCCTACGCCGACCTGATCACCCTGCTGTTCGCGTTCTTCGTGGTGATGTACGCGATATCCCAGGTAAGCGAGAGCAAGTACCGGGTGCTCAGCGACGCGCTGGTGCAGGCCTTCCAGAGCCAGAGTCGCCCCGCCGAGCCCGACGCCCAGCCGGAGACGCCGCGCGCCCCGCTGGGTACCGAGCGCGGCGGCATCGTCGGCACGGCGCTGGGTCCGGCCGAGGAACGCGCGCTGCGCGAGGCGCTCGCGCGGATGAAGGTACTGGCTGGCGAACTGACGACGCTGCTCGACCCGCTGGTCACGCAGGGACTGGTGCGCGTGAGCGAGACGCGCCAGGGACTGGTGATCGAGATGAACGCGAACGCGCTTTTCCGGTCGGGACAGGCCAGCATCGAGCCCGCCGCGTCCGAGACGCTCGCCCAGGTCGCGCGCAAGCTGGCCGGCACCCGCAGCGCGATCCGGGTCGAGGGACATACCGACGATGTGCCGATCGCTACCGCTGCGTTCGCGTCGAACTGGGAACTGTCGGCCGCCCGGGCGGCCGCGGTGGTTCGGTTGTTCGTCGAAAGCGGTATCCCGGCCTCACGGCTCACCGCGATCGGGCACGCCGACAATCAGCCGGTCGAGCCCGGCGTGAGTCCCGAGGCGCGTGCCCGCAACCGGCGGGTGACGGTCACCGTGTCCGCGCAGCCCGAGGGCGCTGGCGCCGGCGCGCTGCGCCCGGCACCGGCGCGCTGACCGGATCAGGCCGAGCCCAGCGGACGCGTCGGTCCGCCGTTGCGCGACTGCCCGTCCGGTCCGTACAGCACCGGCTGGGGCGGGCTGCCCATCGCGGCCAGCAGCCTGTCGTTCGTCTGCAGGCGCGCTTCGATCAGCAGCCCGTTGGCGTGGTTGAGGGCCTGCGCTTCGCGCGCGGTGTCGAGCAGCGCCCGCCAGGCGGCCGCCAGGGCAGGGCGTTCGATCCCGGCTTCGGTCTCCAGCCACCGCGTCATGCCGTTGCGGTCGGTCGCGAAGCCGGCGCTCGCCAGGAAGGCGATCCGGTGCGCGGCGAGCGCATTGAGCGCGCCGACCCGCTGGGTCTTCGCGTTCGCGATCTGCACGACGGCGTCGATGTCCCGCGCTTCGAGCGCGCGCGCCTCTTCGCGCAGCAGCGCCAGGAAATCGCCGAACGCGCTCGCCTCCGCGTGGAGGTCGGCGATGAACCGTGCGCGCTCTGCGCGGTCCGGCACCCGCGCGCTCCCCGGGCTCAGCCGCGCTGCAGCAGCAACTCGCGCGCGCTCGACAGCAACCGGTCGGCGACCACGCCCGAATCGACCTGGAAGCGACCGTCGGCGATCGCCTGGCGAATCGACTGCACCTTGTCGCCGTCGACCACCGGCACGCCGGCCAGCACCCCTTCGAGCTCGTTGAGCCTCGCCGACAGGTCGGTGATCGCGACGCTGTCGCTCGCCGACGACCGCCCGGAGGGGGCGGGTGCCTGCGCGCGGCCAGAGGACTCGGTCACCCGGGCGAGCGGGCTTGCGCTGGGAATCGAATTGTCGATCTTCATCTTCATGGCCCCGTTAACGACCGGACCGGCAGAATCTTTAGGCGGACCGGGGATCGGCCGCCGCAGGCTGGTGTGCGAGCGTGGCCATTCCCGACGATTCGGGACCCTAGTGTCGCTCGTGTGGTGGCGGGGGGCAAGGGCGGCGCGCGCGTACGGGCGCCCTGGCGCGCACCGTGTCGGAGCGGGGTTCACTGAACCAGGATCGACCCGTCCGGGCGCGCGGTGCCGCGGACGGTCTTGCCCGAGGCCATCCGCACATCGACCTGCTGCCCGGGCAGCGCGTTGCCCAGTGCCCGGCCCTCGGCGCTCACCCGCAGGCTGCCGGACTCGAAGCTGACGCGGACGGTCTGCCCCTGCGCGACGGCCCACGCCTGGCGCAGCTGTTCGGCGCGCAGCGCGGCGCCGCCGGCGACGCCGGTGGCCAGCGGTCGCCCGATCGCCTGCGACAGGTCGATCAGCACCGACGGGGGCAGGGCACCGAGGTCCTCGGCGCGGGTGGTGACATCCTCCCGCG
>JBIPNU010000407.1:0-3323 GCA_044370615.1 Burkholderiales bacterium | reverse complement strand
CTGATCGCAGCCTACGGCATCCCGATCACCGACGAGGTGCTGCTCACGCCGGAGGCGGTCGATCGCCTCGATCGACTGCCGTTCGATCCGCCGCTCGCGGTGAAGATCGAGTCGCCGGACATCCCGCACAAGACCGAGAGTGGCGCCGTGCGGTTGAACGTGAACGGCCTGGTCGAACTGAAGGCTGCGGCGCGCGAGGTGCTGGCAGCGGCGCGCGCACATGCGCCGCACGCCCACCTCGACGGCATACTCGTGCAGCGGATGGCACGAGGCACCGAGGTGATCCTCGGTGCGGTGAACGATCCGGTGTTCGGGCCGGTCGTGATGTTCGGCCTCGGCGGCGTGGCCACCGAACTGCTGCACGACGTCACCCACGAGTTCGCACCCTTCGACCTCGACACCGCTCGCGCGATGATTCGCCGCGTGCGCTCGGCACCTCTGCTCACGGGATGGCGCGAACGGCCCGCGCTGGACGTCGAGGCGCTCGCCCGCGCCCTGTGTGCGCTGTCGTGGCTCGCGCACGATCACGCCGATCGCCTGTCGGAGATCGACATCAATCCGCTGTTCGTCGACGTGCGGGGGGTGACCGCCGCCGACGCCCTGATTTCGCTGCGTGCCTCGCCCCCGCCAGGGGCGACGGGTGCCGCGTGAACACGGCCCCACCCGGCCTCTCCAGGAGCGACGCATGGATCTCAAGCAGCAGTCACCGCTCGGGCACTTCCTCGAGCGGCTCGAGGCGGGCGAATTCGCCTACCAGTACAGCCCGTCGACCGATACGGCCGTGTTCTACCCGCGCGTCTGCGCGCCCGGAAGCGGCGCGACGGATCTCGAATGGCGGACGTCTCGAGGGCTCGGCACGGTCTACTCCAGCACCTGGATTCCGGTGAAGGACGGCAAGCCGTACAACGTCGCGCTGGTCGACATGGACGAGGGCTTTCGTCTGATGTCGCGCGTCGAGGACATCGACCCGGCCAGCGTGCGGATCGGCATGCGCGTGCGCTTTCGCGCGCACGCGGGCGATCGTCCGGACGATCCGCCCTACCCTGTGTTCGTCCCGGTGGAGGGCTGAGCCATGAACAACCTGCTTCGCCGCGGCTCCGCGGCCATCGTCGGTGTCGCCGAGTCCGATCTCGGACAGGTGGCGCGCCACTCCAGCCCGATCGACCTCATGGCGCAGGGCGTGCTGCGCGCGCTCGAGGACTGCGGACTCAAGCTGTCGGACGTCGATGCCCTGTATGCCGCCACCTCGCAGTCGCGGTTCTCGACGCTGCACCTCAAGGAATATCTGGGCATCGACATCCGCTGGAACGACAACACCCAGATCGGCGGCTCTTCGTTCGAGACGCATGTCGCGCACGCCTGGGCGGCGATCCAGCTCGGCCTGTGCGAGGTGGCCGTGATTGCCTACGGCAGCACCCAGCGCTCGGTGTCGCGAGCGGCCGCCAGCCCTCGCGAGTACAACTATCACGAAGCGCCGTTCAAGCCGTTCATGCCGACCACCGCCTACGCGATGGCGGCTGCCCGCCACATGCACCAGTACGGGACGACGCGCGAGCAGCTCGCCGAGGTCGCCGTGGCGGCGCGCCAGTGGGCGTTGCTCAACCCCGCCGCGTGGGAGAAGAAGCCGCTCACGGTCGAGGAGGTGCTCGGTGCGCGCATGGTGTCGTGGCCGCTCTCGGTTCGCGACTGCTGCCTGGTCACCGATGGCGGCGGTGCGATCGTGATGACCTCCGGCGAACGGGCTCGAACCCTGCGCAAGCCGCCGGTCTATCCACTGGGCTACGGCGAGGGTTTCTCGCACCATTCGATTGCCCAGATGGCCGACCTCACCGTGACCGGTGCGGCGCGCTCGGGACCCGCGGCCTACACGATGGCTGGGCTGGGCCCGCGCGACATCGACGTGGTCGAGCTCTACGACGCCTTCACCATCACGCCGATCCTGTTCCTCGAGGACCTCGGCTTCTGCCCGAAGGGCGAAGGTGGCCGATTCGTTTCGGGGGGGCGCATCGCCCCCGGCGGCGAGCTGCCGGTCGACACCAACGGCGGCGGACTCTCCTACTGCCATCCCGGCATGTACGGACTGTTCATCCTGATCGAGGCCGTGCGGCAACTGCGAGGAGAGTGCGGCGCGCGCCAGGTGGCGGGAGCGGAGACGGCCCTGGTCCACGGCAACGGGGGCGTGCTGTCGAGCCAGATGACCTGCATCCTCGGCGGCGTATCGACGCTCTGATCGAGGCAGCGCTGCCGGGTTGCCGTATCCGCGCAGCGTGGCTGCACGCCTCGGTGGTGAGCATGCGGCATTTCGAGCGCTGCACGGCAGGGGTTCGCCGGTCCCGCCATGATGCGAGCCCCGCGACCGGGCGGGACGGGCGATAATGGGGCGGTCTCCATCACCCTCCTCCACGCCCATCCCATGTCCGCATCGCCCACCGACCTGCATCGTCTGACCCTCGCCGAGGCCTCGGAACTCATCCGCACCCGCAGACTGTCCAGCGCCGAGTACGTGCAGGCGCTCGCCGCGCGTATCGAGGCACTCGATCCGCAGATAGACGCCTTCATCACGCCCACGCTCGACCTCGCCCTCGACCAGGCTCGGGCTGCCGATGCCGAGATCGGGCGCGGGAACTGGCGAGGGCCGCTCCATGGCATCCCCTACGCGCTCAAGGATATCTACGACACCGCGGGCATCCTGACCACCGGGCATTCGCGCACCTGCATCGATCGCCGCCCAAGCCAGGACGCCACCACGGTACGACGGCTCGGCGAGGCCGGCGCGGTACTGATGGGCAAGCTGGCCACCCACGAGTTCGCCCACGGGGGACCCTCGTTCGACCTGCCCTGGCCACCCGCCCGCAACCCGTGGAACACCGCGCACTTCACCGGCGGCTCGAGCAGCGGATCGGGCGCAGCCCTGGCGGCTGGATTCGTGCCGCTCGCCATGGGATCGGACACCGGCGGCTCGATCCGCGGCCCTGCCTCCTTCTGCGGCATCTCCGGGCTGATGCCGACCTTCGGGCTGGTCAGCCGCGCGGGCGTGATTCCGAACTCGTTCTCGTTCGACCACTGCGGTCCGATGGCTCGCTCGGCCGAGGACTGCGCGATCGCGCTCCAGGCGCTCGCCGGCTTCGATCACGCCGATGCGGGCTCCGTACGCGTGCCCGTACCGGACTATCGCGGCGCGCTGGCGCCCGATCTGTCGGGCCTGCGGATCGGGGCGATCCGGCATTACGGAGAAGAGGATCAGCCGGCCTCGGCCGAGACCCTCGCTGCGTTCGAGGAGTCGCTGGCGGTGTTGCAGTCGCTGGGCGCCACGGTCTCCGAGG
>JBIPNU010000406.1:0-3324 GCA_044370615.1 Burkholderiales bacterium | reverse complement strand
CCGCGCGACACGGTCCGCGCGCCACGGTCCGCGCGACCCGGCCCGCGCGACACGGTCCGCGCGACACGGTCCGCGCGACACGGTCCGCGCGACACGGCCGAGCGCTGCGCGGCCCGTGCCGCGCAGCCGCTGGCAGATGGCCAATACCCGCTGGCCGGTGGCGTGCTGCCCGTGCGGCGATGTCATCTCGATACAGTCGGCGGACAGGGCCGTCACGACAGGGTCGAAGCGACAGGGTCGACGCCAAAGGGCTGACGCGACACCTTCGACGAGACAGGGCCGAGGTGGCAGGACCGGAGTGGCAGTATCCGCGCGACATGCTCGGCTGAATGTATCCGCACGACAGGGTCCGCACGGCAGGGCCGGCACGAGGGCGACGATGAG
This sequence comes from Burkholderiales bacterium, assembly GCA_044370615.1. GTDB lineage: Bacteria > Pseudomonadota > Gammaproteobacteria > Burkholderiales > CAIKXV01 > CAIKXV01. The sequence goes on along the minus strand of JBIPNU010000406.1, from coordinate 2,940 downwards.
CATCACGATCTACGGCATCCGCAACTGCGACACCATGAAGAAGGCGCGCGCCTGGCTGGGCGCCGCGGGCATCGCGCACGACTTCCACGACTACCGCGTGCAGGGCCTGGACGAGTCGCTGCTGCGTGGCTGGGTCGCGCAGGTAGGCTGGGAGGCGCTGTTGAATCGCGCTGGCACCACCTTCCGCAAGCTGCCGGAGGCCGAGCGCGTGGGGATGGACGAGGCGAGCGCTCTGCGCCTGATGCTGGACCAGCCAGCGATGATCCGTCGCCCGGTGTTGGCACTCGGCGGGCGCATCCTGGTGGGGTTCAGGCCCGAGGCTTATGCGCAGGCGGTGAAGGGCTGAGGCGCGCGTCCTCCCGAGCGGGCCTGCTGCCCGCGCGCGGGGTTGGACACAGGGTTGACCCGTCCTGCGAGAAGCTGCTCAGCGCCACTGCAGCGCGCGCGCATCGAAGCGTGCGCGCAGTTCCTCCAGCAGCGACACCGCGCCCTGCTCGGCGGCGGTGTACTCGCCCGCGAGCGCTGCGACATTGAGCGCGTTCGGACTGCGCGATGCCAGGAAGCCGGCGACCAGCTCGCCGCTCACCGAGTCGTGGAACTCGCCCGCGAGCACCACCGATCCGGTGAAGGTGCCCCCGCCGCCCGAAGCACCCTTGGCGAGGTTCAGCGCGGCGCCGATCGGGATCACGTAGGTCACGCCCTGCAGCAGCGCGCGGCTGCGGGTGATGCCCACCACCGTGAGGCGCAGGCGCAGCACGTCGGGCCCGGGCGCGTCGGCCAGCGTCACCTTGCCGCCGCCGAGGATGCGCGCGGCATGCGGACCGATCGCCTTTGCGAGCGCGGCACGGTCGGCTGGCAGCACGTCGCCGAAGCCGTGGTCGGTGCCGGCATAGACGGCCACCGGCTCCAGCATGAGCCGTCGGTAGATGGAGAAATCGCGGCGCGGATCGATGTACTGGTATGCCGTGCCCTGCGGCAGCGGTTGCAGCTTGCTGTCGACGGGCAGCGGGCTCGCGCAGCCGGTGCTCGCGAGCGCGAGCACCACCAGGGGGATGAGGGCGAGAGTCTTCATGGTGCGCTCCGGGTCCGGCGGTCCTGGGGATCGCGGCGTTCCGCCGCAACAGTTGTCTCGTGGTCACGGTAGCACCGGCTGTGCGGCATCGCCACCATCGCCACCATCGCGACCGGGGCAGGCGAGGGGGCGGTCGGGGGAGGCGCGAGTCGCTCGCCCTGCGATGCGCGGGTATCGCCGCGGTCGCCGGGGGCGGGGCACGCCCGTAAGATCGGCAGCGTCGCGCCAGCGTGACGCCCGGTCCCGAGGGCCGTCCCGCGGCCCCGGCCACGCGAGGGAACGTACCGTGTACCGACTGATCGAGAACATCCGCGAGGGCCGCTTGTCGCTGGGCACGCTCGCCAGGGGCGGGCCGAGCCTGGTCGAGCCGGTCGCGAGCGCCGGGCTGGAGTTCCTCATCGTCGACCTGATGCACTCCGGGGTCGACTGGACCGAACTCTCCCACGTGGCGTGGAAGGCGCGCGCGCTCGGGGTGTATCCGATCGCGCGGCTGCCCGCCGACCCGTGGGGCTCGGGGGCGTCGATCGTCGACCGACGATTCCCGGGCGATGCGCAGCGGGCACTGGCCTGCGGGGTGGAGGGCCTGGTGTGGTCGGTGGCCTCGGCCGCGGAGGCGCGGCTGCTCGCGCACCTCGCGCGCGACGCGCACACCGGCGCGCCGGTGACCGACGCGCAGCAGCTGGCCAGCACGGTGGAGCGCGCGGTCGACACCCGCCTGCTGCTCCCGCTGGTGGAGTCACGCACCGCGCTCGACGAGGTCGAGGACATCCTCGCGATCGACGGCATCGGCGGCGTGTTCATCGGCTGCACCGATCTCGCGCAGTCGCTGGGCCATCCCCTCGACTACCTGCACCCCGAGGTGCTCGGCGCGCTGGAGCGCGCCTCGCGCGCGGCGAAGGCGCAGGGCAAGGTGGTACTCGCCAACACCGGCTATGCGTTCCCGACGATCGAGGGTCAGCAGGCGCACGCGCGGGCGCTGGAGCGTGCGGGCGTGCGCCTGATCATGCTGCAGACGGTGGAGTTCCACGTCTACGCGACCACCCGCGCGATCGCGCAGGGGCTGCGGCCATAGGGCTCGGGGGTCGGGGATCGGTGGCGGGGGAGCGAGTCGTCGTTCGCGCCACTCGCGCGCTCAGGCAAGCCCGTCGGCGACGCGCTGGCGAAACTCGGCGACGGCCGCGTCCATGCGCACGAACCGCGCGCCGCGTTCGAGCAGGGTGTCGACCAGCTTCTCCAGCATCAGCAGGCGATGGCCGCGGCCGATGATGAACGGATGGCAGGTGTAGGTGAGCACGCCCCAGTCCAGCTCCCGTTGCATGAAGTCGAAATCGGCGAGCCAGTTCTCCAGCACCAGGCCGGCATTCATGTTGCCCGGCCGGATCGCGGTGGGATAGCGCATGAACTCGAAGTGCGGCGCGTCGTCGGTGGACCAGCTGATCGGCATCTCCACCAGCGTCGAAGGCGAACCGAAGCGCGCGGGCTGGTCGAGCGTGATCACGTCCCCCTGGCGGGCGAAGTAGGGCGTGTAGTCATCGCCCATCATGCTGCTGTCGTAGTCGAAGCCGTGGGCGAGCATGAGCTCGATGGAGTGGGGCGACAGATCCCACGAGGGGGATCGATAGCCGGTGGGCCGCGTGCCGCAGACACGCTCGATGGCCGCGATGCCGCGCGCGAGTTCGGCGCCCTCCTCCTCGCGCGAGAGCGAGGCCGGCGGCACGTGCCGCCAGCCATGGTGGCCGATCTCGTGGCCGGCGCGGGCGACGGCGGCGACCGCGTCCGGAAAGGTCTCCGCGGTGTGCCCGGGCACGAACCACGTGCTGGGCACGCTGCGCGCAGCCATCATCTTCAGCAGCCGGGGCGCGGCCACG
>JBIPNU010000405.1:0-3329 GCA_044370615.1 Burkholderiales bacterium | reverse complement strand
CAAACGCTGCTGGCCTGGCGCGGCGGCGGGGCTGCACGTGGTGCGGGCACCCCTAGCGGTAACCTGCTGATGGTGAGCCATGGCCTGAACCTCGGCGCCTTGGTGGGCCGGGTGCCCGGCTTCGGTGAGGGCATCGTCGTCCATCCACGCCGCCCGCGGGGCGCCGCGTTGCAGGTCGTGGGTCACCTCGCACCGTGACGATGGAGAAGGAGCAAAGGAGACTCGCGAGCTCTCCGTCTGGCCGGACCTTCAGGGGCAGCCCGACGAGCCACTATGGCGCAGGGTCAGACTCCGCGCAGGTGATCTGCGGCCTGCGCGAACTCGGCGGCGTCTGCCCGCAGCGCATCGGGCTGATCGGCCTGGGCGTCGGCACGCTGGCCGCCTACGGCCGGGAGGCGCCGCAGCGCTTCGACATGCTCGCGCTCGACGCGTTCTCCAGCGACTCGATCCCGGTGCACCTGATCACCCGCGAGGCCTTGCGTGTCTACCGTCGCCACCTCGCCGAGGACAACGGTCTGAACGCCTGGCTGGTCGACGACGACCCCGAGGCCGACAGCGCGCTGCACGGGCCGCCTGGGTCATCGTGACGGACAACGACGCGCTGCTCGCCTGGCTCGCGGCCCGCGGCAAGGGCGGGCGGATCCTGGCAACTGCTCGGGATCGTGTACGCGCCTGTGTCGCGCAAGCGTCTCGATCGCGCGTTCAGCGGCGGATGCAGCCTCGGTGGCCGTTCGCATCCGTACGGGCGGACCTTGCGGCACGACCAGAAGCCGCAGCGTCGCGTTCGGAGCGAGGACGCGGTGGCGTTGGCGAGGACGCCGCCGAGACCCGCGATCCGCTGACCGGGCGCTTGCTGCCGATCGTCTCCCGGACCACCGAGCGGATCCGAGGACTCGGGCTCGTTGCGGTCGCGGCGCTCAGGGGGTGTCCGGGAGGTCGAGATGACCACCCGCATCGAGCGGCGTCCGGACCGCGATCGCCGGCAGGTGATCATGGAAGAACACCAGCGATCGGAGTTCGCGCCGGTTCCGTGTCCCGGTCTTCTCGAAGATCGCCTTGCAGTGGTCCTGCACCGTCCACGGTGAGATGAAGAGCTGCTCCGAGATCGCCGCGGTGTCCAAGCCCTGCGCGATCAGCGCGGCCACTTCGCGCTCGCGTGCGCTGAGCGCGAACGCCTCCAGCCGCAGCGGGGCGGCCTGCGCCTCGGGCGTCGTCTGCAGCACGACGGCGACGCGGCCCCGGGGCCCGCTCGGCAGCGATCCGTGCAGCGTGACCCAGCCCTGCGCCGTCGGAACGTGGCGCGGCGCCGGCTGTCGGCCGTCCATCCCGGCGGCGCGAGTCTGGGCGGCGACGATCAGCACGGATGCAGGCACGCTTCGCGCCACCGGATCGGCGTAGCGCAACAGCTCGAGCACCTCCTCCGTGCCCGGCGTCGCCAACTCGATCCCGTCCGTCGCATCGAGCACGAGCAGTGCCGGGGCGCGCGGCCCCGCGCGTCGGGCGGCATCGAAGCGCAGCGCGTTGCGCAAGGCCTCGCCGATCGGGCGCGAGAGCTTGCCCATCAGCGCCGCTTCCTCGGCCGTGAAGTCGCCGCTGGCCCGCGTGCGGTGGAACACCACGCAGCCCCATGCACGGCCGCGGGTCACCATCGCGGTGCGCATCTCGTACGGCAGTCCGAAGGGGGCGAGAAAGTCGTTGTAGCGTGCGCTACGTTCGGGGCGCCCACGGGTGGTTTCGCTCAGGATCGCCGAGGGCAGCCGGCGCCGCGCGAGCGACGCGAACGTGTTCACGTCCGGGCGCTGGTATTCGCTGGCGAGGACGGCCCTGGCTGCGACCATCTCCGTGTCGGGGGTCAGGAAGCCGCCGGCCAGCAACTCCACGGGGTTCGCCGTGGTCAGCAGCAGGTTGTCGGGATCGAGCCCGTGCCAGCAGGCAGCGTCGATGCGCATCACCTCGCGCAGGCGTTCGGTGATCTCCCGGTGCAGTTCAGGATAGGGCAGGGCGCGCGTGCCCAGCCTCTGCACTTCGGTCACGAGTCGCCGGACGCCATCCTTCGCCATGTCGGGATGATGTACAGCCGCGCCGTGAACTGTCCACCCTCCCGCATGCACGAAAAATCCCAGATCGGCGGGGATGGACCCGCGGCACCCATCGCGGGATGCTTCATTCAACGCACCGAGGTGCGTTTCAGCCCCACCCCACCACGAGAGGAACAAGCCATGCGACAGACCATCTGCCTCACCCTGCCCCTGCTGCCCGGTACCACCGATGTCGACCGCGAAGAGATGCTCGCCTGCTGGCGCGGCGCACGCAGCGCCGAACACCGCGCCTCGCGAGCCCGCCACGGCATCACCCGCGAGGCCGCGTGGATCCAGCCGACGCCTGCGGGCGACGTGGTGACCGTGCTGCTGGAGTCCGACGATCTCGCCGCTTCGCTGTTCGGCATCGCCAGTTCGGGCGAGCCGTTCGACGTCTGGTTCCGCGCTCACGCCAAGGCCGTGCACGGCGTCGATCTCGCGGCCGGGATGCACCTGCCGGAGCAGATCCTCGGCTATTCAGCCTGACAGTGCTGCCCGCCGAGGTGCAGACCCTCCGCGACGCAACCTTCGAGAGCGTCGCGAAGGGCCGGTTGTGGCTGGAGCAGCCCTTGCCACACAGCTCCAGAAGCGGCGTGCACGCTGCCCGGCAGCGTCGTGCACGCGCACCACAGCCTGCAGCACGGGCGACGCCTCGCCGCGCGTCGCGCCGGGCCGCGTGATCCTCAGCCCGCCGCCGCCCGCCGCCCGGCCCCCGCTTCCCCGCCGCGCCGTCCTCGAGCGCATCGGAGTTTCCAGGGCTCTCCATTTGACCGGACCGCCATGGGCGAGCACGACCCCCAGACGGTGAAGCATGGCCCAAACCGTCCGGTAGGAACCGACGTCCGGAGCGCGCTTCAGACTCAGCGCAGCAATCCCGTCCTTGCCGGTGGCGAACAGCCAGCAGGCGGTGAACCACAAGGTCGGGGGTGTACGGGTGCGGTCGAAGATCGTTCCGGCAGTGACGGAGCAACGCACGCCGCACGCGACGCACTTGAAGCGCCCGTCGCCCAGTCGCCAGCCGTCACGTCCCAGACAAGACGGGCAGACGAAACCGGTAGGCCAGCGCAGCCACGCGAGGCAGTCCAGATAGTCGGCATCGGTTCGAAACCAAGCCTGAAACCCCCAAGCGATCGCGGGTAGTGCTGCCCTGCGCGCGGGTGCTCCATCCGGCAGGTCTACTGCCGGGTCCGGTCAAATGGAGAGCCCCGGAGATTCCTATCCCCGCAACGGTCTCTGCTCGTGCCCGATGAC
>JBIPNU010000403.1:0-3333 GCA_044370615.1 Burkholderiales bacterium | reverse complement strand
CAGGCCGGATCCGGCCGCCCACGCCCCGAGCCGGACGCGCGCACGCAGGCGTCTGACGACGGGATCCGCGCGCGAGCGCCGGCGAAAAGACGGTTTTTCAGTCGATCCGGATCCCGCGGCTGCGGATCACCCGCTCCCAGCGGTCGAATTCCCTCTTCAGCGTCGCCGCGAACAGCGCCGGTGTGTCGCCGATCGGGTCGAACCCGCCGGAGGACAGCCGCTCGCGTACCGGCGCCTCGCCGAGTACCCGCACGATATCCCCGTTCACTCGATTGACCAGTTCGGCCGGCATGCCCGCGGGGGCCACCAGGCCGTTCCAGTTGGTGGCCTCGTAGCCGGGCAGCGCGGACTCGGCGATCGTCGGCACGCCGGGCAGCAGGGCCGAGCGCTTCGCGCTCGCCACCGCCAGCGGCCGCAGGCGGCCCGCGCGCACGTGCTGAAGCACCGAGGGCATGTTGCCCATGATGAGCGAGATGCGCCCGGCCAGCACGTCCTGCACGGCGAGCGAGCCGCCCTTGTAGGGCACATGCACCGCGTCCAGCCCCGCCATCGCGTTGAACAGTTCGAAGGCGAGATGGGAGGCGCCGCCCACGCCCGAGGAGCCGTAGTGCAGTTGTCCGGGCCGAGCGCGAACCAGCGCGATCAGCTCCTTCGTCGTCTTCACCGGCAACGAGGGATGCACCACCAGCACGTTGGCCGTGGCCGCGAGGTTGCCGATCGGCGCGAAGTCGCGGTCCCAGCGATAGGCGAGCTTCTCGTGCAGCACCGGGTTGATCACGTGCGCCGGGGTGATCGCGAGCAGGGTGTGGCCGTCGGGCGCGGCGCGAGCGACCAGCTCGGTGCCGATGACCTGCCCGCCTCCTGCCCGGTTGTCCACCACGAGCCCCTGTCCCCACACCTCCGCGAGTCGGGCGCCGATCACGCGTACCACGGTGTCGGTGCCACCGCCTGGCGCCAGCGGCACGACGATCCGAACCGGCTTCACCGGCCACGCGGGCCGGGCGAGCCCTTCCCCCGGCAGCGCCACCGCGAGGGCGGTGGCGAGGGCAGTGGCGAGGCCGAAGGCCACCCTCGCCACACCCGGGTGCGCGCGACACGACGGGCACCTGCGCCCGCCGCCCGGAACGGTGCGTGTGCGCGCCGGCTCCCGTGCGGGAGGCACGCCTCTCGCAGGTGCCACAGCCGGTCGCGGCGCGGCGAGTGCCGCGCAGTCGCGCCCGGTCATCGTCGCAGGGTGGCCGTGGCCGACGCGGGCTCAGTCATCGGCGCCTGGCGCGGCCGCGCCGCCGGCGAGGAGAGGATCCTTCACCGCGCCGCCCCACCCGTTGGCGGTAGTGTCGAAGACCACGCCATCGGGATCGCGGAACTTCACCTCGTAGAACGCACCTGCGTCCGTGGCCACCTCGCCCATGAAGTGGCGACCGCCCGCAGCCTCGATTGCCTGCCGCGTCTGCTCGACGTCGTCGACCCAGAATCCGATGTGGTGCACGCCGACGAAGTCGCGTCCTCGCTCCTCGCCCGCAGCCGAGTCCGTGCGGTAGTGGAGCAGCGCGAGGTTGACCACGCCGTCGGTCAGGTAGACCCCGCGCGCGGTCGCGGAATCGGCCTCGCCGACCTTGCGCAGCCCGAATGCGCGCATGTAGAACTCGGCGGCCTTCCACGGGTCGGGGACGGTGATCGCGATGTGGCGCAACCTCGACATGACAGGGTCCTCCGGACGGGGGATGCCGCGATGCGCGCGACCTTCAACCAGCCGCTCGCCGCCTGCGGATGGTGCCCGCCCGACAGGGCTGCAGGCAAGCGACCCTCGAGCCCGCCTGCCCGGGCTGCGGCGAACGCGCCCCCCCCCGGAAGCCCTGCCGGCGGGCGATCGGGCAGCAGCGCGCGGAGGGCCGACTCACTGCGCGCTGTCGGCGCCGGCGGCGGGGCGCGGCTCGTCGAAGACGCGCAAGTCCGGGGCGCGGACCTGCTAGTCCAGTTTCGCCCCGGTGGCCTTCACCACCTTCGCCCAGACATCCGCGTCGCGCTTGATGATCGCGGCCAGTTCCTGGGGCGTGGAGGTGACGATCTCGATGCCCTGGGCGGTGAGCCGCTCGCGCACGTCGGGGATGGCAAGCACACGCACGATCTCGGCATTGAGCCTGTTGACCACCGCTGCGGGCGTACCCGCGGGGGCGAGGAATCCCTGCCACGAGGTCACCTCGAAGCCGGGGAAGCCTGCCTCGGCGATCGTCGGGATGTCGGGTGCCGCTGGCGTGCGCTTCGCCTGCGCGACGCCCAGCGCCCGCACCTTGCCCGATCGCACCTGCGCGATGGCCGTCGGGATGTTGTCGAACATCAGCGACACCTGCCCGGCCACCAGGTCGAGCATCGCCGGTGCGCCGCCCTTGTAGGGCACGTGGTTCATGCGGATGCCCGCGCGCAGGCTGAAGAGTTCGGTGGTCAGGTGCGGGAGGGCGCCGGTTCCGGTGGACGCGTAGTTGAGTTCGCCCGGCTTGGCGCGCGCGAGCGCGATCAGCTCCTTCACGTTGCGCGCCGGCAGCGAAGGGTGCACCACCAGCAGCACCGGGGTGATCGCCGCCATGGCGATGGGCGCGAAGTCGGTGAACGGGTTGTAGGGCAGCTTCGCGTAGAGATAGGGCGCGATCGACTGCGTGGCCGTGACCGCCAGGAACAGCGTGTAGCCGTCCGGCGGCGACTTGGCCACGAAGTCGGCGGCGATGGTGCCGCCTGCCCCCGTGCGGTTCTCGACGATCACCGGCTGACCGAGCGCCTCGCCCAGGCGGCCGCCGACCACGCGGGCGAGGATGTCCGAGATGCCGCCGGGGGCGAACCCGGCCACCAGGCGGATCGGCTTGACCGGCCAGTTCTGCGCCTGCGCCTCCGGGGCTGCGGTCGACAGCAGGGCGAGGAGCGCGCCGCTGGCCGCGCCGATCGCGCGAGGGGACCCGGGGGCGGGCGGCTGACGGCGTGGATCCATGTCGATGTCTCCGGTGAGGACGCTGGACGCGGCGGGCCGGGCCTGCCGCGGGTCGGTGTGCACGATGGGCATATCAATATGTTATCTTTGACATGTCACGAACGTTCGTCTGGATGCCTGTCCGCCGATCCTGCCATGCAGACCCGGTCCCTGCTTTCGCCGCCGCCCGCCGATGCGCCCTCCGCGCTGGGCGGCGACGTGCCGCTGCTGTCGGATCAGGCCTACGATCGCATCAAGCACGACATCATCGCCTGCACCCTCGCGCCCGGCGCCGAGATCTCCGAGTCGCAGCTCGGTGCGCAGTATGCGCTGGGCAAGGCCCCGATCCGCATGGCGCTGCAGCGTCTCGCGCA
>JBIPNU010000400.1:0-3341 GCA_044370615.1 Burkholderiales bacterium | reverse complement strand
GATCGACTCGTGGTTCGACAACTACGTGGGCGTGGTGATGCTGGTCAGGGTCAAGGACGGCGTCCTGCGCCCCCGCGACCGCATCCTGCTGATGGCGACCGGGGCGACCTACGGGTGCGAGCAGGTGGGCGTGTTCACGCCCAAGGGCAGGGTCACGGAATCGCTGTCCGCCGGCGAGGTGGGCTACGTGATCGCCGGCATCAAGGAGTTGAAGGCCGCGCAGGTCGGCGACACGCTTACCCACGCCGACCGTGCGGCTGCCGAGCCCCTGCCGGGCTTCAAGGAGATCAAGTCGCAGGTGTTCGCCGGGCTGTATCCGGTCGAACCCAACGAATACGACGCCCTGCGCGACGCGCTGGAGAAACTGCACCTGAACGACGCGTCGCTGCGCTACGAACCGGAGACCTCGCAGGCGCTGGGGTTCGGCTTCCGCTGCGGTTTCCTCGGTCTGCTGCACATGGAGATCGTGCAGGAGCGCCTCGAGCGCGAGTACGACATCGACCTCATCACCACCGCGCCGACCGTCGTCTACCGGGTGGTGATGCGCACCGGCGAGACTCTGGAGATCGAGAACCCGTCGCGCCTGCCCGAGGCGTCGAAGATCCAGGACATCCTCGAGCCGCTGATCAAGGCCACGATCATCGTGCCCCAGGACTACGTGGGCCCGGTGATGACGCTCTGCAACCAGAAGCGCGGCGTGCAGCGCGACATGCACTACTCGGGCCGACAGGTCATCCTCACCTACGAGCTGCCGCTCAACGAGGTGGTGATGGATTTCTTCGACCGACTGAAATCGGTAAGCCGGGGGTACGCGTCGCTGGACTACGACTTCCTCGAGTTCCGCGCCTCCGACCTCGTGAAGCTCGATATCCTGATCAACGGCGAGAAGGTCGATGCGCTGTCCGTGATCGTCCATCGATCGACCAGCCAGCATCGCGGCCGCGAACTCGCGACCCGCATGCGCGAGCTGATTCCCCGGCAGATGTTCGACGTGCCGGTGCAGGCGGCGATTGGCGCGCATATCATCGCGCGCGAGACGATCAAGGCCCTGCGAAAGAACGTGCTGGCCAAGTGCTACGGCGGCGACATCACCCGCAAGCGCAAGCTGCTCGAGAAGCAGAAGGCAGGCAAGAAGCGGATGAAGCAGGTGGGGCGCGTGGAGATTCCCCAGGAGGCTTTCCTGGCGGTGCTGCGCACCGACGGCAAGTGATGCCGCTGCGATACTGCGCACGGACGCGCCCCGGAGGAGACCGGACATGAATTTTCCGCTGATCATGCTGGTGCTGCTGGTCTTCACCGGCGCGATCTGGATGCTCGACCGCTGGCTGCTCGCCCGCCACCGTCCCGAGGGCCAGCCCGAGCCGTGGTGGGTCGAGTATCCGAAGAGCTTCTTTCCGGTCATCCTCGTCGTGTTCGTGCTGCGATCCTTCCTGTTCGAACCGTTCAAGATCCCGTCCGGATCGATGATTCCCACCCTGCTCGTGGGGGATTTCATACTCGTCAACAAGTACACCTACGGCATCCGGTTGCCTGTGATCAACCGCAAGGTCATGGACGTCGGCAGCCCGCAGCGCGGCGACGTGATGGTCTTCCGCTACCCCGACGATCCCTCGCTCGACTACATCAAGCGGGTGGTGGGCGTGCCGGGCGACCGCGTCAGCTATCGAGACAAGCAGTTGACGGTCAACGGGCAGCCGGTGCCGCTCACACCCGTAGGCTCGTACAGCTACGTTGACAACCTGTCGTTCGTCAACGCGCTGCGCTTCACCGAGAAGCTGGGCGAGCGCGGGCACGACATCCTCGTGCAGCCGGGCCTGCCCAGCGTGCACGCCGGGGTGCAGGCGTTCCCGCTGCGGGGCAATTGTGAATACAATGATTCCGGGTTCACCTGCACCGTGCCCGCCGGCCATTTCTTCACCATGGGCGACAACCGCGACGCCAGCGCCGACAGCCGCTACTGGGGGTTCGTGCCCGAGCGCAACATCGTCGGCAAGGCGGTGATGATATGGTGGAACTTCGACGCGTTCTCGCGAATCGGCACGCGCATCCACTGAGGGGGACGACATGATCCGACGGCAACGCGGCATCTCGCTGGGCAGCCTGCTGATTGGCGGCTTCCTGATCGGACTGGTTGCGATTTTCGCCATGAAGCTGGTTCCGCCCGTGGTCGAGTCCTACTCCATCTCGTCGATCTTCAAGCGCATCGCGGCCGATCCGGCCATGGCCAACGCGCTTCCGGCGCAGGTGCGGGCCGCCTTCGACAAGCAGGCGGAGATCGACCGGATCGACGCGATCCGCAGCGACCAGATCGAGATCACCCGTACCGGGGGTGTGCTGGCGCTCAGCGCCGAGTACGAGGTGGTGATCCCCGTCCACAGCCGCGTGCGCCTCGTCCTCTCCTTCGCTCCCTCCTCGCAGTGATCGGCTCGGGTACCGCGGGCGCCGGCACGGATCGCTTCGGACATCCGTTCGCCGACGCTGCCCTGCTGCGTCGAGCGCTTACCCACCGCAGCTTCGGGGGCGATCACAACGAGCGGCTGGAGTTCCTCGGCGACGCGGTCCTCAGCTGCGTGGTCGCCGAAAGGCTCCTCGAGCGATCGCCCGGGGCGCCCGAAGGGGTGCTGTCAAGGCTGCGGGCGAGCCTCGTGAACCAGGCGAGCCTGCACGCGGTCGGTCGCGAGCTCGACCTCGGGGCATCGCTGCGGCTGGGCGAAGGCGAGGAGCGGGCGGGCGGCCGGCAGCGTCCGTCGATCCTGGCCGATGCCTTCGAGGCGCTGGTGGGCGCGGTGTTCCTCGACGCGGGCTATGAGGCCGCCCGGACCTTCGTGCTGCGGCATCTGGGCGGGCGGATCGACGCGGCCGATCTCGAGCAGCCGCTGAAGGATCCGAAGACCCGCCTCCAGGAGTGGCTGCAGGCCCGCCGGCTTCCGCTGCCAGCGTACGAGGTCGTGGCGACCCGGGGCGAGGCCCACTCGCGAACCTTCGAGGTGGAGTGCAGGATCGACGGGCTGCCCGATCCGGCCCGGGCGTGCGGACCGAGCCGGCGCGCCGCGGAACAGGCGGTCGCAGCACTGATCTGGCAGCGACTGGAGGCTCGGGCATGAGCGAGAACCACCCGCCCGCGCCCCCGCGAGCCGGGCGCATCGCGATCGTCGGTCGTCCGAACGTGGGCAAGTCGACGCTGCTCAACCGCCTGATCGGCCAGCCCCTGGCGATCGTGTCCCGCCGTCCGCAGACCACGCGGACCAGCCTGCTCGGGGTGCTCACGCGCGCCGACGCGCAGTTCTGCTTCGTCGACACCCCGGGGCTCCAGGATCCGCGCACGGCCAACCGGTCGCGTG
>JBIPNU010000399.1:0-3344 GCA_044370615.1 Burkholderiales bacterium | reverse complement strand
GGCACCAGCGGCGGCGCGGTACCCGGCGCGCCGCCTCGACCGCGGGACGGGGACGCCACCCGTCTGCGCGTTCGCGTCGGTACCGGGCGCCGCGCTCAGTTGGGCTCCGCGCCCACCCGGGGCACGACCTCGCGCCAGAGCGCGATCTCGGCGGCGACCCGCTTCGTGAATGCCGCCGGCGGCGTGAGCGGCGCGCTGGCCCCCTGGGAGGCGAACAGTTCACGAGGACGCGGGCGCTGCGCGGCCTGCGCGATCACGGCGTGCATGCGCTCGAGCAGCGGGGCCGGAATGCCCGCAGGCCCGATGAGCCCGAACCAGATCGGCATGTCGTACTCGGGGAATCCGGACTCGGCGAAGGTCGGCACATCGGGCAGCAGCGGATTGCGCTCGCGGCCGGTCACCGCCAGCGCGCGCATGCGCCCGGCCTTCACGGCCGTGACCGCGCTGGCGATGCTGGAGGTGCCCACGTCGAGCCGCCCGGCAACCACCTCGCCGATCGAGGCGGCCACGCCCTTGAACGGCACGTGGACCATGCGCAGCTTGTTGAGGTCGATGAACAGTTCGGCCGCCAGGTGGGAGGAGGTGCCGTTGCCGCCGGTGGCAAACGTGAGTTCGCCCGGTCGCGCCCGCGCGAGCGACACCAGGTCGCGCGCGGAGCGCATCGGCGCGTCGTTGCGGACGAACCACAGCGTGGGCGCCTCGGCCACCAGCGTCACCGGCTGGAAATCGCGCAGCGGATCGAACGGCAGGGTGCGGCGATAGAGCGCCGGCGCGATCGAGAACGAGTTTTCCGTCATCAGCAGCGCGTGGCCGTCGGGGGCGGACTTCGCTACCAGGGACGCACCGATCGTGGTGCCGGCCCCCGGCCGGTTGTCGACGATGGCCGGCTGGCCGCTCGCCTCGGCGATCTCGGCGGCGAGCGCACGACCCACGACATCGGTGAACGATCCGGGGACCACCGGCACGACCACACGCATCGGTCGGGTCGGCCAGGCGGGCTGCGCCCAGGCTCCGGCCGCGGCAACCACCAGCCCGGCGACGGCTGCGAGCCGCGCGCCGCGGCGCGGCGACCGACCCACCAGGCCATACAATCGGCACACGCGGGTCGCGCGCGGGAAGCCAGCGCCCATCGGATCTCTCCTCAGCCACGAAGCGGAACACACACCATGTCATCCTACTACGAGGACTTCGCCGTCGGCGCGCGCTACCCGACCTACGGGCGCACCATCACCGAAGGCGACCTGTCGCTGTTCTGCGCGCTGGTCGGCTATCACGTGCCGCTGTTCATCGACGAGGAGTTCGCGCGGCGCACCGAACACGGCGGGCGCATCTGCCCCAGCCACCTGATCATGTCCTATTCCACCGGCATGACCGAGAGCCTGTTCCGCACCTCGGTGATCGGGCTGCTCGGGCTCGACGGCGGCCGCTTCTTCCGCCCGGTGCGCATCGGCGACACGATCCGCACGGACGTCGAGGTGATCTCGAAGCGGACGACTTCGAAGCCGGACCGTGGGCTGGTCGTGTTTCGCGACCTGGTGTTCAACCAGCGCGACGAACTCGTCTTCCAGATGGACAAGACCGCGCTGATCCGCACCCGTGCGAGTCTCGCGCCTGCGCAGACTGCCTGCTGAGTCGACGCCTGCCCATCGCGGCGATCGCGGTCGGATCGCACGCAGTGCGGTCGGGCCGCGCGACAACCCGCCAGCACCCCGCCTCGAGGCATTCCCCTGGATGCCCCTCGGAGGGCAGCCTGCGCGGACCCCGCCACCGTCACCACGGCGCGGACTGCGGCCGAGTCGCGGGGACGGCTTGCCGTCACCCCGCCTCGCCGCACGGCCCTGACCCGTTCCCCGGTGCTCGACCTGCACGGGTCGGGCGGCGGGCGGCGGCGCGAGGATCGCGGGCGCGCCGGCCGGGACCCTGCTCAGGCGGGGCGAAAGCCCCCTTGCGCCGGCAGCGGCGGGCTGTAGATCACCACGACCCGCGCCGGCCCGTCGACTGCCCGCGCGCCGTGCACGAGCCCGGGCGGAATGCGGATCACGCTGCCCGCGGGGCAGCGTCTCGGTGGCTGTCCGGGCTCGCTGTGCTCGAGCACGCCATCGAGCACCATGACGATCTGCCACGCGCTGTCGTGCGAGTGCGGGTGTGCCTCGCCACCGGCCGCGACCTCGCCGAGCACCATCTCCAGGCCGGCACCCAGTGACGCCTCCACGAGCCGCCGGTTGACCGTGCCGCCGTGGCCGGGCGGCGAATAGGCGGGTAGCGCGTCCACCTGCACGACCCGCGGCGCCGCCGATGCCGGCTCCGCTGACGACGGCGGGTTGGCGGGGACGGCTGCGTCGTCATTCATCGCGCGGGCACTCCTGCAGGGGAAGAGGCTGGATCGGCCGCCGGGACCCGGTCGGGTGCCTGCGCACCGGGCGCTGCCGACCGCGCCGCGCCGCCACGCAGCAGCGCGGCGATCGCCTCGGGGTCGTAGCCTGCCTCGGCAAGCACCGTCTCGGTGTGCTCCCCCAGGCGGGGCGCGCCGACCGGATGGCGCGCGGCGACCCCGTCGAAGAAGCCGGGCGAGGCCAGCTGGCGAACCTGGCCCATGCCGGGCACTGCGGTCCATGCCAGCGCACCGCTCGCCTCCAGCGCCGGGTCGGCGACCACCTCGGGCAGGCGCGACACCGGCATCGCCGGCATGCGAAGCTCGCGCGCGAGTGCGATCCACTCGTCCACGGTGCGGGTATGCGCCACGGATTCGATGACGTCGTAGAGCTCGTGGAAGCGGGTGCCGCGCACCGCGGGGTCGGTCACTCGCGGGTCGGTCACCATGTCGTCGCGGCCCACCGCCGCGAAGAAGCGCGCCCACTGCTCGCTGCTGTAGGGCGTCATCGAGACATGTCCGTCCTTCGCGCGGTAGATGCGCCGGCCGTCGCGAGTGACACGCGCGTAGCCGACCGCGCCGGTGGGGGGCTGGTAGGTTGCCCCCTGCAGATGCTCGACCAGGCAGAAACTCGCGAGCGTGTCGTACATCGGCACATCGATCACGCCACCCTCGCCGGTGGAGCGCTGGCGCACCAGAGCCGCCAGCATGGCCGAGGCCAGCGCGAGCCCCGAGACCTTGTCGGCGATCAGGCTGGGCACCAGCCGCGGCGTGCCGTCCGCATCGCCGTTCAGGTCGGCCATGCCGACCGCGCACTGGATCACGTCGTCGATGGCGGGCGCGTCGGCAAGCGGGTGCTTCTCGGAGAAGCCGGTCGCCGCGCAGTACAGGATACGCGGGTTGATCGCGCGCACCGCCTCGGGCGAGAACCCCAGCCGAGCCTTCGGCTCGCGACGCACGGTGTGCACGAGCA
>JBIPNU010000398.1:0-3352 GCA_044370615.1 Burkholderiales bacterium | reverse complement strand
GCGCGCGCGCGCAGGTGCTCAACCGCGACGACACAGCCTCGATGGCGATGCGTCGCGCCGGCTGCGGGCTGCGCACCTTCGGCACCGGGGAGCCGGCGGGCGATGCCGAGTTCGGACTCCGCCGCCACGACGGCGAACCGTGGCTCACCCGCGGCACGCGTCTCCTGATGCCCCAGGCCGCGCTGCCTCTCCCCGGGCTGCACAACGCGGCCAACGCGCTGGCGGCCGTCGCGCTCGCCGATGCCGCCGGCGTCGATGTGTCCGCGGCGCCAGCCGCGCTCGCCGGGTTCGGCGGCCTGCCGCACCGCGTGCAGCTGATCGCCGAGATCGACGGGGTTGCCTTCTACGACGACTCCAAGGGGACCAACGTCGGGGCAACCGTCGCGGCCCTGAGCGGCTTTCCCCGTCCGCTGGTGCTGATCGCCGGGGGCGACGGCAAGGGACAGGACTTCTCTCCGCTCGCGCGCGCGATGGGCGAGGCGGTGCGGGCGGTGGTGCTGATCGGCGCGGACGCCGCGCGCATCGATGCGGCGCTGGCCGCCAGCGGCGTGTCGCGCGAGCGTGCCGCGAGCCTCGAGGAGGCAGTGGCGCGCGCCCGCGCGCTCGCGCGGCCCGGGGACGCGGTGCTGCTGTCGCCGGCCTGCGCGAGCTACGACATGTTCCGCAACTACGTGCATCGCGCGCAGGTCTTCCTGCGGGCGGTGACCGCGCTGCGCGGGGGGCCGTCGGCGCCCCGCCTCGAAGCGCCGAGAGCGGCGAGGCGGGGGCGATGAGCGCGATCCTCTACGACGCCGCACGGCCGGCGCGCGCGATGCCTGACTACGACCGGGCCCTGCTCTGGATCGTGCTGCTGCTGCTCGCCTTCAGCGTGGTGATGGTGTATTCGGCCTCGATCGCGATCGCCGAGGGCGGACGAGCCACCGGCTACCGCGGGCACTTCTACGTGCTGCGCCAGAGCGTGTTCGCGCTGATCGGGCTCGCCGCCGCAGCCGTCGCCTTCCAGGTGCCGATGAGCGTGTGGCAGCGTGCGGCGCCCTGGCTGTTCGGCTTCGGCCTGCTGCTGCTCGCGCTGGTCCTGGTGCCGGGCGTGTCGCGCGAGATCAACGGCGCGCGCCGCTGGCTGCCGCTGGGCGTGGTCAACCTGCAACCCTCGGAGCTGGTCAAGCTGTTCGCGGTGCTCTACGCAGCAGACTACACGGTGCGCAAGGCCGGGTGGGCCGACAGCCTGCGCCGGGGGATCGGGCCGATGCTGGTCGCGATGCTGCTCGTCGGTGGCCTGCTCATCCTGCAACCGGACTACGGCGCATTCGTCGTGATCACGCTGATCGGGATGGGCATCCTGTTCCTGGGCGGCATGAACTGGCGGCTGTTCGCAGGGGTGCTGGCGCTGCTGTTCGTGGGGTTCCTGCTGCTGATCGTCGTCTCGCCCTATCGCATGCAGCGGGTGATCGGGTTCCTCGACCCGTGGTCGGATCCCTACGGACGCGGCTACCAGCTGTCGCACGCGCTGATCGCCTTCGGCCGCGGCGAATGGCTGGGCGTCGGGCTCGGCGCCAGCGTGGAGAAGCTGTTCTACCTGCCGGAGGCGCACACCGACTTCCTGCTGGCGGTGATCGCCGAGGAGCTGGGCTTCGTCGGCGTGGCTGCGGTGATCGCGGCGTTCGCCTGGATCAGCTGGCGCGCCTTCTCGATCGGTGCGCAGGCCGCGCGGCTCAACCGGGCCTATTCCGCGCTGGTCGCCCAGGGCGTGGGCATCTGGATCTCCTCGCAGGCAATCATCAACATGGGCGTGAACATGGGGGTGCTGCCGACCAAGGGCCTGACGCTGCCCCTGCTGTCCTTCGGCGGCAGCGCGCTGGTGGCCAACTGCCTTGCGCTCGCGCTGCTGCTGCGCGTGGATGCGGAGAACCGCCGGCTCATGAAGGGGTTGCCCGCATGAGTGCCGCGCCCACCCTGATGGTGATGGCCGGGGGTACCGGCGGGCACATCTTCCCGGCGCTGGCGGTGGCCCAGTGGCTGCGGGCGGCCGGCTGGTCGGTGGTCTGGCTGGGTTCGCCCAGCGGCATGGAAGCGCGCCTCGTGCCCGCGCAGGGCTTCGAGATGGAGGCGGTCGACTTCGCCGGCGTGCGCGGCAAGGGCTGGCGGCGGCAACTGCGACTGCCGCTCGAACTCGCCCGTGCGCTCGCGCAGTGCATCGGTGCGCTGCGCCGGCGCCGTCCCGACGTGGTGCTGGGCATGGGCGGCTACATCGCCTTCCCCGGCGGGGTGGCCGCCGCGCTGCTGCGCTGTCCCCTGGTGATCCACGAACAGAACTCCGTGCCGGGCATGACCAATCGATGGCTGGCGCGGATCGCCGACCGGGTGCTGGCGGCATTCCCGGCGGCCTTCGGAGACCGCGTGCGGGCGGAGTGGACCGGCAATCCGGTGCGCGAGGCAATCGCCCGGCTACCGTCGCCGACGCAGCGCTACGCGGGACGCGAGGGACCGCTGCGACTGCTGGTCATCGGGGGCAGCCTCGGCGCGCGCGCGCTCAACGAGTGCGTGCCGCTCGCGCTCGCGCGCATTCCCGCGGATCGCCGTCCCGGGGTGGTGCACCAGGCCGGTCGCGATTCGCGCGGCCCGCTCGAGGCGGCCTATGCGAAGGCGGGCGTGAGCGCCACCGTGCTCGAGTTCATCGACGACATGGCCGCACGTTACGCCGAGGCGGATCTCGTCGTCGCGCGCGCCGGGGCGACCACGGTGGCCGAACTCGCCTGCGCCGGCCTGCCGGCCGTGCTCGTCCCGTATCCGCACGCGGTCGACGATCACCAGACCGCGAATGCGCGCTTCCTGTCGGCCCGCGAGGCCGCCTGGCTGATGCCTCAGACCGAGCTCACGCCCGAGGCGCTCGCGACCCTGCTCGAGTCGGTCGATCGCGGGCGGCTGCTGCAGATGGCCTGCCGGGCGCGCGAGGCAGCGCGCAGCGACGCCACCGAGCGGGTGGCGCACGCCTGCGCCGAACTCGCCGGTGCAGCCGGGCAGGCCGCGGGAGGTGGGCGATGAGCGCGCGCAGCCTGCCGGCGCGCCGGTGTCCCCGCGACCCTGTCCGGGGAGGATGCCATGCGGCATAAGGTCCGCCACGTGCACTTCGTGGGCATCGGGGGCAGCGGCATGTCAGGCATCGCCGAGGTGCTCTGCAATCTCGGCTATGCGGTCAGCGGATCCGATCTCGCCGAAGGCGGCACCCTCCGGCGCCTGCGCGGACTGGGCATCCGCGTGGACATCGGGCACGACGCCGGCCATATCGCCGGAGCCGACGCGATCGTCGTCTCCAGCGCGGTACGCGAGGACAACGCCGAGGTGACGGCCGCCC
>JBIPNU010000397.1:0-3377 GCA_044370615.1 Burkholderiales bacterium | reverse complement strand
GCCCGGCTCGAGGCCGAGCGCCGCGCCCGCGAAGAGGCCGAGGCCCGCGCCGCAACCGATCGGAAAACCCTGGAAAAGGCCAGGGCGGCGGCCGCCCCACCCGCTGCCTCGCCAGCCCCCTCGCCATCGGCCAAGCCCCAGCCCACGCCAGAGATGGCTTCCGGCCTCGCGCTCCCCGGGGCCGATGGGCCGCTGCAGCCGCTGGACAACCTCCTCGACGACTTCAATCGCCAGGCGACCACCACGTTGTGGGATACCGCGGACGCGAAGTCGCTCACCGTCGATCCCGATACACGCCCCTCGACCGCGACCGATCTCGGGATCAGCGTGACCTCGCTCGCCGACGAGGTCACGCGCGCCCTCGAGGAGGCGGAAGCACGCGACCAGCGCGAACGTGAGCGCCGGCGCGGGCCCGCCCGGACCCGCAAGGCCTCGCGCACACAGTCCGCCTCGCCGGATGCCGCCGCAGCCGCGCCGACCGCTCGCACGGAGGCGCCTGCGGAGCCCGCACTGCCGGCGCTCCCGGTGTCCATGCCGGACGAGGATCCCGCCGTGCTGGAGGCCCGGCGGATGGAACGGGAGGCCGAAGCGCAACGCCTGCTCGCCGAGGAGCAGGCGCGCGCGCGCGCCAGAGAGGCTGCGGAGATCGCCGCGCGCGCGCGCGCCGAGCGCGAGAAAAGCGAACGACGCCTCGAACGCGAGCACGAGCAGGTCCAGGCGCGCGCCCAGGCGCTCGCCCGCGAACGGGTGGACGTCGAGGCGCTGCGCGCGCCCCGGCGCCCGCGTCCAGCCTGGATTCGCTACGCGGGCGCGGCCGCGCTGCTCGGCGCGATCATCGGGTTGCCGGAGGTGGTCCCGTACTCCGCGCCGATCCCCGAGATCGAGCGGAAACTGTCCGCCGCCACCGGCCAGCCAGTGGCAATCGGCAGCCTGCACTTCTCGCTGGTGCCGACGCCAGCCTTCCGGCTGAGCGGAGTCACCCTCGGGACCGGCGATCAGGCGGTGACGATCGACCGGTTGCGGGCGTTGCCGCAACTCGGCTCGCTGTTCTCGGGCCCGGTACGCGTCGAACGCCTGCGGATCGCCTCGGCGACGGTGCCTGCCGGCGCGCTCGATAACCTCCCCGCGCTGCTCGCCTTTCCGTCGGGATCGGGCTACGCGATCGCCAGCGCCGAGGTCGATCGGCTGCAGCTCAGCCTGCCGGGGGGGCTCACGCTGCCTTCATCCGGGGCCCAGGTGAACTGGACGAGCGCCGGCGCCGTCGAGCGCGCCAGTCTTCGCGCCACCGATGGTACGGTGACGCTGGAGGTTGCCGCATCGGGAGGCGGATTCGGCGTGCAGTTCGCGGCGACCCGCTGGCAGGCGCGCGCGAACAGCCCGCTCCTGTTCCAGTCGCTGCAGGTGGCCGGGCGAGTCTCCGGCGGCGGGTTCGAGGACGGGCGCTTCGCCGCCGAGGTCTTTGGCGGCAGCATGAAAGGCACCGTGCGTGCCACCCGATCGGCGGCGGAAGGCTACCAGGCGAGCGGCGCCGCACAGTTCTCCGCGGTCGACGCATCCGCGCTTGCCACGCTGCTCTCCCCCGACGCGTCGGCGGCAGGCGCGGCCGATGCCACCGTGCAGTTCGAACTGTCCGGCAAGCGGGTGACGGACCTGCCGAACGCGCCACGCGCTTCGGCCTCGTTCATCGTTCGCCAGGGCTGGGTGGGCGGCGTCGATCTGGTGCTGCTGATCCGCGACCCCGGCGCGCGCGGGGGACGCACCGTGTTCGACGAGTGGAGCGGTACCTTCAGCGCCACGGCGACCGGCCAGACGCTGCGCCAGATGAAGCTCGTCTCGGGGCCGCTCGGCGCCTCCGGTACCCTCGACATCGCGGCCGACGGTCGCCTGACCGGGCGTATCGCCTCGGAACTGCAGGCAGCCAGCGGCACGCTTCGCTCCACCGTCGGGCTCGCAGGCACGTTGCGCGAGATCACCGCCTCGCCGGCGAACTGACGGCACCGGACGGGCGGCGCGAACGGGCTCAGCCCTTCACCCGATCGACGGCCACCCGCCAGTCGGCCAGACGATCCTCGGCCCACGCCCGCGAACGGGTGGGCTCGAAGCGACGGATCCGCGGTTCGCGCAACGCTGGCGGCCCGCCTTCGGGCCACAGGCCGACGGCAGTCCCGGCGAGCAGCGCCGCCCCCAGCGCCGTGCACTCGGTCAGGGCAGGCCGCAGCACCGGCACACCGAGGATGTCGGACTGGAACTGCATCAGGAGATCGTTGCGCGCGGCGCCACCGTCGACCCGCAGGTCGCTCAGCGTCGTGCCTGCATCGGCCTGCATCGCGACGAGCACCTCGGCGCTCTGCAGCGCGATCGATTCGAGCGAGGCGCGCGCGATATGTGCCGCCGTGCTCCCGCGGGTCAGGCCGAGGATGGCGCCGCGCGCCTGGGCGTCCCAGTGCGGCGCGCCCAGGCCGGTGAAGGCGGGTACCACGGTGACGCCGGCGGAGTCGGGTACCGAGGCGGCGAGCGCCTCGACCTCCGAGGCCTCGCGCACGAGCGCGAGCGCATCGCGCAGCCACTGAACGACCGCCCCGCCGGTGAACACGCTGCCCTCCAGCGCATGTTCGCAACGCCCGCCTCGCCGCCACGCCACCGTCCCCAGCAGACCGTGACGAGACTCCACCGGCCGCTCGCCCGCGTGCATCAGCAGGAAACAGCCGGTGCCGTACGTGTTCTTCGCCTGCCCCGGGCGGATGCATCGCTGACCGTAGAGCGCCGCCTGCTGATCGCCGGCGATGCCGGCGATCGGGATCGACGCCCCGAGCACGGAGGGATCGGTCCGCTCGACCGTTCCCGACGAATCCACGACCTGAGGCAGCATCGGACGGGGGACGCCGAAAGTGGTGCACAGGTCCTCGCTCCAGTCCTCCTCGCCGAGGTCGAAGAGCAGCGTGCGCGAGGCGTTCGATGCATCGGTCACATGCCGTCGGCCCCCGGTGAGTCTCCACACCAGCCAGCTGTCGATCGTGCCGAAGGCGAGCTCACCCAGCTCGGCGCGTCGCCGAGCGCCCGGGATGCGGTCGAGCAGCCACGCGACCTTGGTCGCGGAGAAGTAGGGGTCCAGCCTCAGCCCGGTCCGCCGATGCACGCCTGGCTCGAGCCCCCGCAGCCGCAGGGCCTCGCACAGGTCGGCCGTGCGGCGGTCCTGCCACACGATCGCCGGGGCGATCGGCCTTCCGTTGTCGCGAGACCAGACGACCACGGTCTCGCGCTGGTTCGCGATGCCGATCGCTGCAACCTCCTCGGGCCGCACGCCCGCCCGCGCGAGCGCCTCGGTCGCGGTGGCGATCTGCCCGGCGGCGATTTCCTCCGGGTCGTGCTCGACCCAG
>JBIPNU010000394.1:0-3398 GCA_044370615.1 Burkholderiales bacterium | reverse complement strand
CCATGCCGTGCGCACCCGATCCGACAGGGTTTCGATCGTGTCCGGCGTCGCAACCCGCCGCGGCAGCCCGGCCGGCGGGGCGAACGCGGGCAGCGGCAGCGCCGGAAACGCGTCCAGCAGTTCGACGCGCTTCTCGACCTGTTCGGCGACCCTGATCGTCAGCGCGTCCTGCGCCGTCCTTCCGAAGGTGGACGTCTTGCGGAACCGCAGCCGCACCAGCTCGACGGCATGCGTGCGGAAGAAGTACTCGGTCCGCACGCCGCAGGCCTGGGCGAGGTTCAGAAGCTGGGCCGAAGACGGGGTCAGCAGCCCCTTCTCGTACTTCTGGATGGCGGTGTGCGAGACCCCGACCTTCCCGCCCAGCGCGGCCAGCGTGAGGCCGGCAGCCAGTCGTGCTTGATGGATGCGTTGGGCGATCATGGCGGCGATGGCGGAGAGGTTTAAAGGAGTGTGAATTCTACAAGACTTTTAAACCGCTACCGTTGTGCGGAGGCTCGGGTGCGTGCTTGCATGACCGGGTAACGGTTCGATACGGCGGCATGGACGCGCGCGGGAGCAGGCTCGCCTACGCGAGGGCGAGGTGACAGGGCAGTCGTGTGGAAGTCCTCCTGAGGCACCGCACCCCTGGTCGCCCCGAAGGTGCTGTGGCACGCTTTCGGAATGGCGCGCTTGCAGGCGCAAACCCCAGTCAACCGCTGATGATGGTCGCGCGGACTTCGAGGACACCTCCGATGCACCGATCGCCTCACGCCCCTGGCGCCGGAGGGCCCGGCTGCCCGCCGCGCAGCGGGATCGGTCACCGGGCGACGTGACCGCACGACGCTGGGAGCGATTCATGTCCGAAGCAGGCCACGGCTGGAGCTCGACCTTTCCCGTGTTTCACGCGGCCGAGCCGCGCGTGGTGCGAGGACGGCTGCAGGATTTCCTGCCCGATGTCGATGCGTCGCAGGTGCGGGCGTGGGACGACAGCATCCCCCGGCTGCAGCGCGAGGTCGGCGAGTCGCTGGACGCGCACCCCGATGCCGCGCAGTACAGCGCGATTCTCGAGTACCAGCTTCCGCTGGAGTTTCGGCGGCCCGACGTGCTGCTGCTGGTCGGCAGCGCGGTCATCGTGCTCGAACTCAAGGGGAAAGAGGTTCCGTCGCAGGCCGACATCGACCAGACCGCGGCTTATGCACGCGACCTGCGCGCCTACCACCGCGATTGCGACGGTCGGCCCGTCCATGCGGTGGTGGTGCCGACCCGTGCGCGGGGTTATGCGGGCGAGCGCAATGGCGTGCATGTGGCCGGGCCGGATGCGATCGACGCGCTGATCGCGAACTTCTCCGACGCGCGCGACCGGCCCCCGCTGTCCGCCGAGGCCTTCCTGGATGCGGGCGCGTATCGACCGCTACCGACGCTCGTCCAGGCCGCGCGCGAACTCTTCACCACCGGGACACTGCGCGATATCTGGCGCGCTCGCGCCAACACCGATCCTGCGGTCGACCGGATCGAGAAGATCATCCGCGGTGCGGCCGAGGGTCGTCGTCGTCGCCTCATCCTCCTCACCGGCGTGCCTGGCGCGGGCAAGACGCTGGTCGGGCTGCGCCTGGCGCACGCCCACTATCTCGACGATCTTGCCGTCCCGCGGGCCGACGGCCAGAAGCCGACGGCGCCGGCCGTGTACCTCTCGGGCAACGGCCCTCTGGTGCAGGTGCTGCAGTATCAGATGAAGCAGGCGGGCGGCGACGGCAAGACCTTCGTGCGCGACGTGAAGGGCTATGTCCAGACCTACAGCCGACCGCGGGCGCCGGTGCCGCCGGAGCATGTGCTCATCTTCGACGAGGCCCAGCGCGCATGGGATGCGGACATGGTCGCCTCGAAGGGCCACACCGACCGTCCGCAGTCCGAGCCCGAGCACTTCGTGCAGTTTGCCGAGCGCATTCCCGAATGGTGCGCGATCGTCGGGTTGATCGGCACGGGCCAGGAGATCCACCTGGGCGAGGAGGGCGGTCTCGCGCTCTGGCGCAAGGCGGTCGAGGAGAGCGGCTTGCCTCACGAATGGGCAAGTGCACGGTCCGCCGCAACTGGCTCCGCTGTTCGAGGGCAGCGTACCAAGGCGTGCCCTCCGCCGCAGGGCCTCCCATGGGTGGCTGTGCGGGGGCCTGACCGGCAGCTTCAGGGCGCAAAGACCGCGACAGACGATGCCTCTTCAGGGATCGCTCCGCCAGTTCGCGACTTCGGTGAGCGGTCATTCGGGGACCTTACCCCCGCCATTGCTGATCAACGTCGGCAACACCCTCAAGATCTGTCAGCGCCACATGAATCAGCGGCTTACCTTCGCGCTGGCCTTCTTCGGATCATCGGCACACGAGCGCAACCAGCGCGTCTTCGTCAGCTCTGAGCGGACGTCGCGGTGGGTGAACCCGCGCAAGGAGTGCTCACCGTCCATCGGGCACGAGCCCCGCCTGGTCGTACAGCCTCAGCCAGTTCTGCTTGACGCGGTGCTTGATCCGAGAACCGCCGACGCGACGGCACACGAGGCTTGATCGGTCGCACACCCCTCGCCTTGGAAGGTGGCCAGGAGCTTGCGGCCGAGGAAGTTCACGACCTCAGTGGCACCGGAGCACAACGTGCCGTGGCTGTGCAAGCGTGGGTACGGCTCACGCAGGCCCTCGGCGGACTCGAACATCATGTCGGTGGAGTAGTCGGCCTGCGCGGCCACCCAGTCGTACTCGCAGCCGCTGAGCACGTCGTTGAGATCGGGCACCAGCTGCCGGGCATGCCGGTTCGGAATCTGCGGCTACTTCAAGCGGGCGAATCGATCGGCCAGCCGCTGCGCACGCGGCAGACCACCGATTTGGATGAAGACGTTGTCGATCTCGAAGCGCCAGCGTCTTGGTTGCGGCCGCAGGCCGCGCCAAGAGTTTCAAACGGCCTCTGCACAGCCCAAGAAAGCTCGCCACGGCGTCTTCAACTCCAGCTGCACCTGCCCTGCAGCGATCAACTGGATGCGCTCGTCCGACGGCGCCGGCCGGCTGATGTAGCGGCACAACCGCTCCAGCCGCTTCCGCTCGTGTGCTTCGATGCGCACGGCCGCGTGCAGGCTGCAGCCGTCGACGTCGGCACACAACGGCTGGCGCGCGGTGACTTCGCGCGGCATCGCGCCTCGCAGCCTCAGAACTATCCGGCCGACGCGCGCGCCGAAGGCGATGCGGTACGTCACCCCCGCCGCCTGCAGCAGTCGCAGCGTGCGCGCCTCCTCGCTATCGGCATCCGGCTCGGCCAGGTCGATCTGGCCCGTGTCTTCGACCAGCACGCCCCGGCGCGTGAGCATCTTCGTGTGCCGCTCGATGACGTTGTGCAGCAGCGCGTGAAGTTCCTCGTCGGTGGGGCTGCCGCCTCGATGAACTCGGCGA
>JBIPNU010000392.1:0-3404 GCA_044370615.1 Burkholderiales bacterium | reverse complement strand
CAAAACGCTCGCCGTGGCGCCCGAGCGCCTCGCGTACGCGCGCGGTCGCCACGAGATCCACACCAATCCCGGAGATCATCGCCCCGCCTCCCGCAGGACGTCGACGTAGGCGCGCACCGCCGCCGCCATACCCATCTCCAGGGCGTCCGCCGTCAGCGCGTGGCCGATGGATACCTCCAGCACCCCGGGCACGGCACGAATGAAATCGCCCAGGTTGGCCAGGTTGAGGTCGTGGCCGGCGTTGACACCGAGCCCACAAGCCTGCGCCGCCTCTGCCGCAGCGGCGTAACCCGCCACGCTTGCCGCCTGTAAGGGCGTGCCGTGCAACTGCGCGTACGGCTCGGTGTACAGTTCGACCCGGTCTGCGCCGAGGTCGCGGGCCCGTGCCATGGCCGCCGGCTCGGGGTCCATGAACAGGCTCACCCGGATGCCCAACGCCCGCAGCCTGCTCACCAGGGGCTCGAGGCGACGACTATCGCGCGCGAGGTCCCAGCCGTGGTTGGAGGTGGCGGCACCCGGATCGTCCGGTACCAGAGTGCACTGGTCTGGACGGATCAGCTCGGCGAGGTCCATCAGGTTGTGGAAAGGGTTGCCCTCGATGTTGAACTCGCGCCCGGGCCAGGCCTGCAGCAGCGCGGCCAGCCCGTGCACGTCGTGGGACCGGATGTGGCGCTCGTCGGGGCGCGGATGCACCGTGATGCCGGCGGCACCAGCCTCCAGGGCGATGGCGCCGAACCGGGTGACGCTGGGAATGCCCAGGGGACGCGCATTGCGCACAAGGGCGATCTTGTTCAGGTTGACCGACAGTCGGGTCATGGGTGCAGTGAACCGGGGCGGACTTCGATGAGCAGTTGGCGCGAGTGCAAAGGCGGGTTGCCGAGATGGTGGGCGATCAGCAGGCGCATGAGCTTCTTGCTTTCGCCTGCGGTCGCGGGGTCGCCATAGTCCCCCCCGGCCATGTCGCGTAGCGTCTTGCCGGACACCACCACGCCCTCCTCCGGATCGGGCCCTTGGTGCGGCACCGGGCCGCGCTCCGGAAGATAGCGGTATCGGGCCTCAGCCAGCAAGGCTGCGCCATCCGGCGCCTGCGCCTCCAGTTGCAGACCGTAGCCGAGCGCCGCGAGCAGCGCGATCTCGAAACGCCGCAGCACTCCGCTCTGGAACGGCGCCGTGGCCAGATCGCGCAGCGCGTCGGCGTAGGCGTCGAAAATCTCCTCGTGGGGATCGTCACGCGCGAGCGCGGCTACCAGCAACTCGTTCAGATAGAAACCGCAAAGCAGCGCGGTCCCGGAGAGCTGCGGAATGCCGCCCTGCCACTCGACGCCGTGAATGAGCCTCACTTCTGATCGACCCGACCAGGTCGCCAGCAGCGGCTGAAACGGCAACAGCACCGGACGCAACTGGGACTGCGGACGCCGAGCCCCCTTGGCCACCGCGGGCAGCCGCCCGTGCCGGCGCGTCAGCAGGTCGACGATGAGGCTCGTCTCCTTCCAGGGCCGCGTATGCAACACGAACGCCGGTTCGTTCGCGACCCGCTGCTGGGTGCCGCTCGCCGCTCCGGTCTGGCGCCCGCCGGCGCCATCAGGCATAGCCGTATTTTCTGAGCCGGCGCGGGTCATTGCTCCAGTCGGCGTCCACCCGCACGCGCACGTCAAGGTACACGCGCCCGCCGAACTGCCGCTCCATGTCCAGCCTGGCCTCGGTGGCCATGCGCTTGAGCTGCTGCCCGCCCTGCCCGATCACCATGCCCTTGTGCGAATCGCGCGCCACGACGACGACGCAGCCGATGCGCCGCAACTCGCCCTCGGTTTCGAAGTGATCCACGACCACGCCGGAACCGTAGGGCAACTCGTCGCCGGTGAAGCGAAACACCTTCTCGCGGAGGATCTCGGCCGCCAGGAACCGCTCGCTGCGGTCGGTCACCTGATCTTCGTCGTACATGGGCGGACCTTCGGGCAGACAGCCCGCCAGTGCGTCCAGAAGCGCATCGCACTGCAGGCCCTTCTCGGCACTGATCGGCACCAGCGCGGCGAAGTCACGCTCACGGCCAAGCATCTCGAGCAGAGGAAGCAGCGCTTCCTTGCGCGGCAGAAGGTCGATCTTGTTCAGCGCCACGACCACCGGGACGCCGCTTGGAACGAGGCCCATCACCCGCCGATCCTCGTCGGTGAGCCGGGCACCCTCGATCACGAACAGCACCGCGTCGACGCCAGCCAGACTGTCGGTCACCGCCCGGTTGAGCGAGCGGTTCAGCGCTCCGCCGTGCCGCGTCTGATAGCCTGGCGTGTCGACGAACACCAACTGGCTCTCCGGGCGCGAGACGATGCCGAGCACGGCGTACCGTGTCGTCTGCGCCTTGCGGGAGGTGATGGTGACCTTCTGGCCAACCAACCGATTGACGAGCGTGGATTTGCCGACGTTCGGCCGTCCCACCACCGCCACGAAGCCGCAACGATGCATCATGCCCCCTCGTGCCCCGCTCGCACGCGCTCGAGCAACTGCAGGGCCGCCGCCTGCTCCGCCGCCCGCCGGCTGGTTCCGGAGCCACGCGTCGACTCCCCCAGCGTCTTGACGACGCATTCGACGTCGAAGCTCTGCTGATGCGCTTCGCCGTTGACCGCCACCACCCGGTATTCCGGCAATGCCATGCGTCGTGCCTGCAACCACTCCTGCAGGCTCGTCTTCGGATCCTTGCTGCCTCCGGACAGGCGGGCCTCTTCAATGGCCTGCTCGAACAGACTCAGCACCACCTCGCGCGCCCGGTCGAAACCACCGTCCAGGAACACCCCGCCGATCAAGGCCTCCACGGCGTCGGCCAGCATCGAGGCACGCTGCGCCCCGCCACTGCGCACCTCGCCCTCTCCCAACATGAGTCTGGCCCCAACATCCAGAGCGCGCCCGCGCGCAGCCAGACTCGTCTGGTTCACGAGGGAGGAACGCAGCCTGGACAACTCGCCCTCGGGCAGGGAGGGATGGCGCCGGTACAAGGCCTCGGCAATCACGCAATTGAGAACCGAATCGCCGATGAACTCCAGGCGCTCGTTGTGCGGCTGACCGTAGCTGCGATGCGTCAGCGCCTGTCTGAGCAGAGCCTGATCGGCGAACACATAACCCAGCGCTCCGGGACGCTCGAGCGGATGCCCCTCCGGGAAGGCCACCGGGGACTCGTCCTGACCCGCAGCCGGCCCGCGTTCCCGCATCGCGGGCTGCGTCAGGGGGTGCTCCGGATGTCGAAATCGAACAGGAGGCTTGCCTGCGCGACCAGAGGTACCTTGCGCGAGTAGCTGACGGAAATCACGACGCCTTTGCCGGCCTTCTCGATATCGAGATCCGCGCCGCGTACACCTTCGATGTTGTCCATGTCGGCACGCTTGTCGAAACCGGTCCGCAGTTCGGCAGGCGAA
>JBIPNU010000019.1:0-12367 GCA_044370615.1 Burkholderiales bacterium | reverse complement strand
CCGGTGATCACGCGGTCGCCGGATCTGCGGCGACCGCAGGCGCGCGACCGCGGCGGGCGACGCGCTTCTGGCGAAGGGGGGCAGTGACCATGGCGCAGGCGATCGGGGTTCGCCCCGTCGAGCAGCTGGTGCGGTGGCCGACCGAGGATCTCTCTCGCGTGCCGCTGCACATCTATGGCGACCGAGAGATCTACGCGTGGGAGCAGGACCGCATCTTCCGCGGCCCCACCTGGAACTTCCTCGCGCTCGAGTGCGAGATCCCGAACCCGAACGACTACTGCCTGACCCGGGTGGGCGACACGCCGGTGATCGTGGTGCGCACCGAGTCGGGCGCCCTCCACGCGCTGGTCAACCGCTGCACCCACAAGGGCTCGGTGCTCTGCTACGACTCGCGCGGCGAGGGCAAGCGTGCTTTCGTGTGCCCGTACCACGCGTGGACCTTCGACCAGTCCGGCGAACTGAAGGGCATCGCCTTCGAGAAGGGCGTGAACGGCCTGGGCGGCATGCCCCCGGGGTTCGACAAGTCGAAGCACGCGCTCACCCGGCTGCGGGTGGAGACGATCGAGGGCCTGGTGTTCGGCACCTTCAGCGACGCGACGCCGCCGCTCGAGGAGTACCTCGGCCCGCCGATGGTCGCGCACATCCGCCGCACGATCCGTGGCCGGAAGATGCAGATCATCGGCCGCTACAACCACATCATGCCGAACAACTGGAAGCTGTACGTCGAGAACAGCCGCGACACCCACCACCCGTCGCTGCTGCATGCGTTCTTCACGACCTTCAAGCTCAACCGGCTCTCGGCCGAGGGCGGCATCCGCCACGATCCGCGCAACTGGCACCACATGGTGTTCGCCAAGCGCCTCACCGACCAGGGCCACGAGGAATACTCGCCCGGCCGCCTGCGCACGATGAAGGCCGATTTCGGCCTGAACGACCCGTCGGTGATCGCGCAGTGGATGGAGTTCGACGACAGCATCACCAACGCCCTGATGAGCATCTTCCCGGGCTTCGTGCTGCAGCAGATCCTCAACTCGGTGGGCACCCGGCAGGTGATCACCCGCGGGCCGGACGAGTGCGAACTGGTGTGGACGGTGGTGTGCTTCGAGGACGACACGCCCGAGCAGCGGGCGATCCGGATCAAGCAGAGCAACCTGGTCGGCCCCCACGGCTACATCTCGATGGAAGACGGCGCGATCGGCGGCTTCGTGCAGCAGGGCATCCGCGGCGACCTCGACAAGCACGCGGTGGTGGAGATGGGCGGCACGACCGCCGATGGCCAGCCGACCCGGGCGAGCGAGACCTCGGTGCGCGGCTTCTACAAGGCCTGGCGCGAGACGATGGGGGTCTGACCGTGGATGCCGCAGACCGCCTGACCCCTGCCCAGCGCGTGGCGATCGACCGGCTGATGGTCGACTACGTGCACGCGATCGACGAGGGCGACTACGAGCGCTGGCCGACCTTCTTCACCGAGGATGGCCACTATCAGGTCACCGGCCGGGACAACCACGCGCGCGGCTGGGTCGCCGGCATGCTCCTCTGCGACAACCGCGACATGATGCTCGACCGCGTGTACTCGCTGCGCCAGGTCAACGTGTGGGAGCCGCACACCTATCGCCACGTGATCGGTCCCACGCGCGTGCTGGACGTCGATGGCGATGGCACGGTGCATGCGCAGACCAACTACCTGTGCGTGCGCACCCTGCATGATGGCGAGCAGCGCCTGTTCTCCACCGGGCGCTACCTGGACCGCATCGTGTTCGAGGGCGAGGCCGCCCGACTGCGCCGCCGCGACGTGATCGCCGATTCCAACCGCATCGACACCCTGCTGGTCATCCCGCTCTGATCCGGCCCCGCGCCGCCCCCCGGGCGCGCACCCCGCGCGCGCCCGCCGGCGAGTGCGGCTCCCTGCAGCCCCTACCTGCGTCACACCCCCATGCCCGCCAAGCCGCAGCGCCTGCACGTCCACTTCGAGAGCAACCGCGGCAAGCCGCGCATCTTCCAGGTACACCCGGAAGACGTGAAGGCCGCCTGCCGCCGGCATCCGGACCTCGCCCGGCGCCTGCGCATCACCGTGGGCTTCGATCGCGAGATCCTCGCCGACGCCCTGCAGACCGCCGACCTGCTGGTGAACTCCGATCCGCCGCGCGAGGACCTGCGCGCGATGGCACCGCGTCTGCGCTGGATCCAGACCACCGGCGCAGGCATCGACGGGCTGCTGCCGCTCGACTGGCTGCCCGAGGGCGTCACCCTCACCAACAACAGCGGCGCGCACGCGGCCAAGGCGCAGGACTCCGGCGCAATGGGACTGCTGATGCTCAACGCCGGCGTACCACGCCTGGCAAGCGCCCAGCGTGATCACCGCTGGGATCCGGTCTACGCTACCCCGATCGCCGGCAAGACCGCGGTGGTCATCGGCTACGGCGATGTCGGCGCCGCGGTCGGGCGCGCCGCCCGCCGCCTGGGCATGAAGGTGATCGCGGTGACGCGCAGCGGCCACGCGCAGGCGCCGGCCGACCAGGTGGTCCCGGTATCGCGACTGTCGCGCGTCATCGGGCGCGCGGACTTCGTCGCCGTCGCCACGCCGCTCACGCCGCTCACCCGCGGGCTGCTCGACGCGACCATGCTCGCGCGCATGAAGCCCGGCGCGGGCCTGCTCAACATCGGGCGCGCGGCGGTCGTCGACTACGACGCGCTGCGCAGTCGGCTGGCCAGCGGCGCGATCGGCGGCGCGGTGCTCGACGTGTTCTCGCCCGAGCCCCTGCCCGCCGACTCGCCGCTGTGGGACACGCCCGGGCTCACGGTGCTGCCGCACATCACCTGTGACGATCCGCGCTACATCGCCCATCTGCTCGATTTCTGGTTCGCCAACCTGCGCCGACTGCTCGCCGGGCGCCGGCTCGCCAACATCGTCGATCCCGCGCGCGGCTACTAGCGCGCCCCCGGAGTCCCGCCATGGCCGCTCCCCTGTTCCACATGGTGTCGGGTGCCCCCGATCCGGTCGCGCCCTTCAGCCACGCAGTCGAGGCCGACGGCTGGGTGTTCGTCACCGGGCAGATGCCCTTCGAGGGCCTCGCCAACGATTCGTCCTACCCCGAGGGCATCGAGGCCCAGACCCACCAGGTGATGCGCAACCTGCGCACCGTGCTGCAGGGCATCGGCCTCGATCTCGAGCACGTGGCGCAGGTCCGCGTGTTCCTGCGCGAGTTCGATGCGCACTACGCCGCGATGAACGCGGTCTACGCCAGCTACTTCCCGCCCGGGCGGCGGCCGGCACGCACCTGCGTCGGCGTCACCGGACTCGCGCGCGGCGCGCTGGTGGAGATCGACATGGTCGCCCGCCGCCCGTCCTGAGCGGGCGATGGACGCCCTCGAGTTCGCCCCGCGCCGCATCCTGAGTACGCATCGGGGACCGCCGCCTGCCCCCGGCATCGCCCGCGCCGTCCATCCGCCCTCGCCCGCCGGTTTCCGCGACCCTCCCCAGACATGCCCGGGCGAGCCCTGCCCCGCCCGGCGCGCGCGCACGCGCGCGTGACCCTGACCTCCACGCCTCTGCCCCGATGCTGCCTCGACTGCCGGTCCACGACGCCCAACTGCCCGCGAGCGGCACCCTCACCCTCGATCATGTCGCGCACTTCGTGCCCGATCGCGACGCGGCCGCCGATGCGCTCGCGCGCCTGGGGTTCACCACCACGCCGTTCTCCGAGCAGTCGCACCGCACCGGTCCGGATGCGCCGGTCGAGCCGGCTGGCACCGGCAATCGCTGCGTGATGCTCGAGCGGGGTTACCTCGAGTTTCTGACCCCGTTCGCCGACACGCCGATCGCCGAGCAGCTGCGGGTGGCGATCCGTCGCTATACCGGCGTGCATCTGGTCGCCTACGGCAGTGCCGACGCCGAGACCGATCACCGGCGTCTCGAGGCCGAGGGCTTCGCGCCGCCCGACCCGGTGCGACTGCAGCGCGAGGTGAGTACCGGCGAGGACGACGTCGGCGCGACGCCGGCGATCTCGGGTCGCGCCGCGGCCGCTGACGCCGGCGTCGGACCCCGCTCGATGACCGTCCGCTTCACTGTCACCCGCACCGCGCCGGGTTGCATGCCGGAGGGACGCATCCAGTTCTGCCAGCACCACTCCCCGGAAGGTGTCTGGCAGACGCGCTGGCTCGCGCACCGCAACGCGCTGCGCGCCCTCACCGGCGTGCACCTGTGCGTGGCCGATCCCGAGGAGGCCGCGCACCGCTACGCGCGCTATGCCGGCATCGCGGTGCAGGCGCTACCCGGCGGAGCCGGTCGCGGCTATGTGCAGACCACCGCTCGGGGTCGCCTGGTGCTGTGCGACGCCGCGCGCCTCGCGGCGCTGCTCGGCATCGAGCCGCCCGCGCTGCCCTGGATCGGCGCAGCCGAGCTGGCCTCGGCCGACCCCGGCCGCACCGCATCGGTGCTGCGCGAGGCAGGCCTGATGCCCGTTCCGCTGCCCGACGGCCGCGCGCGGGTCGACCTGCCGGCCGCGCTCGGCGGGGCCTTCGTGATCGACCACCGCTGATGCATCCGATCCCCCTGCCGCGCGGCCGCGCGACCGGTGCCTGGCTGCTGGCCGCCGGGCTCGCGGTGCTCGTGCTGGGCGGGCTGTGGCAGCGCGAGCGCATCGAACTGCCCACCCACGCGCTGCGGCTGCCGGCCGAGGTGGTGGCGATCGAGCAACGACTCCAGCGCGTGGCCGACGGCGACGAGACGCTGCATGCGCCGCGGGTACGCTATGTCGCCGTGGACGGCCGCGCGGTGGAGTTCGTCGCCGACCTGTGGTCTCACACGCTGCAGCAGCCTGGCGACCGGGTGCACGTGCTGGTCGACACCCGGCACGGACTCGCGGTGCTCGATACCCGCGAGTCCCTCCACGGCGCTTTCCTCGCCCTGGCGGGCGTGGGGATCGCGCTGATGCTCGCCGGCCTGCGCGCCTGGCGAGGCGGCTGACCCCTCGCCCGGCGACGCCGCCGATCAGGCAGGTCCTCGATGCACGTGCCGGCCGCTTCGCGCGCCGCAGCCGGCACCCGGGCTCAGTCAGCCTTCACCCCCGCCGCGCGGACCACCTTCGCCCAGCGCTGCGACTCCGCCCGCATGAACTCGCCGAACTCCGCCGGCGTGGCGGAGAGCAGTACCTCGGTGGCACCGGTCGCGAAGCGCTCGCGCACCTCCGGCACCGGCAGCGCGGCGGCGATCGCCGCGTGCAGCCGACGGATCGCCTCCGGAGACGTGCCCGTGGGGACCAGCAGGCCCTGCCAGCTGCTCGACACGATGTCCATGCCCTGCTCGCGCAGCGTAGGTACCGCCGGATACGCAGCCAGCCGGTTCGCGGTGGTCACCGCCAGCGGCCGCAGCTTGCCCGAGGCAACGAACCCCACGACCGACGTCAGCGTCTGGATCGTCACCGTCACCTGCCCGGCCACCACGTCGCTCACCGCCTGCCCGGCACCGGACTTGTAGGGGATGTGCACCAGACTCAGCCCGGCCTGCCCGGCGAGCAGTTCCATCTGCAGGTGGCTCAGGCTGCCCGGACCGGCCGAGGCGTAGTTGAGCTGGCCGGGTCGCGCGCGCGCGAAGGCGATCAGTTCCTTGACGCTGCGCACCGGCAGCGACGGATGCACGAGCAGCATCGTGGTCGTGTCCGACACCAGCCCGACCGGGGCCAGATCGCGCAGCGGGTCGACCTTCAGCGCCGCGCCGAACACATGGGGATTCACCGCGAGCGTGCCGACATTGCCGAGGAAGATGCTGTAGCCATCCGGCGAGGCGCGCGCCGCGAGTTCGAGCCCCAGGTTGCCGCCGGCGCCGGCCCGGTTCTCGACCACGACCGGCTGGCCGAGGTTGTCCTGCAGGCGCGGGGCGATGATCCGCGCGACGAAATCCGACGCACCACCGGCCCCGAAGGGCACGATCATCCGCAGCGGGCGGCTCGGCCAGGACTGCGCGATCGCCGGCGGCACCAGCAGCACGGCGGCCAGCAGCGCAACCGTCGCCTGACGCGTGCTGCGGCAAGCGGTTCGGCGCCAGGCGCCGGTAGCGATCCGCCGCGTGGCGACGGGACAGGTCCTGGAAATCGTCGACTGCATCATGTCGCTCTCCTTTCGGGCGCCCGGTGCGGGCGCCAACGATCATCCGGGGGGAGGGCGAGGTCCCGACGGGTACCGCCGGCCCGCACGGCCCGCCGTCGAAGCACGCACCATGCCATGGACCCTGCCCTGGGCACGGCGGATCACCCGCCCGGCCAGACCGGCCTCCCCCGACCGCTGCGCCTCGAGGCCGGATGTTCGGGGCGGGCCCGCGCCGCGTGCATCCGGATCGCGCTGTCGACCCCGGGGGACACCCCGGCCCCGCCGGGGCACGCCGCCAGCGCGTCCCGCGGACGGCACCGGCCGGCCTTTGCCCATCGCATTCGACGCGGTGCTTCCCCGAACGCGCGCCCGCGTCCCGTGACTCAGAGTTCGGCGCGAATGCCCGCGCCGGTGACGATCCGGCGGTAGAGCTCGATGTCGCGACGGATCTCGGCGGCGAACTGCTCGGCGCTCCCGGGCGCAGTCTCGTAGCCCAGTTCGGCGAATCGGCGCAGCAGTTCCGGTGCGCGCAGCATGGCGTTCACCTCGCGGTTGAGCCGCTCGACGATCTCCCGCGGCACCCCCGCCGGCCCGACCAGGCCGAACCACGGCGACATCTCGAACCCGGGCAGCCCGGCCTCGGCGACAGTCGGGATGTCCGGCGCGGTGGGCGAGCGGCGGGGCGTGGTGATGGCCAGCGCCCGCATTCGGCCCGCCTTCGCGTGGGCGAGTGCGAGTCCCATGTCGGCCATCATCAGGTCCACGCTGCCCGCGATCACCTCGGTGAGGGCCGGGGCGGTGCCCTTGAACGGGATGTGCACGATGCGCGTGCCCGCGCTCGCATTGAACCACTCGGCCGCGAGGCTGGACATGCTGCCCACACCGGAGGAGCCGTAGTTGAGGTAGCCGGGCTTCGCGCGAGCCATCGCGACCAGTTCCTTCACGGTGCGCGCGGGCACCCTCGGGTTGATCACCAGCAGGTAGGGCACCCGGGCGATGTTCGCCACCGGCGTGAAGTCGCGCAGCGGGTCGTAGGGCAGCTTCGCGTACAGGCTGGGCGCCACCGCGAGGTTGCTCGAGCCGCCCATCGCGAGCGTGTAGCCGTCGGCGGGCGAGCGCGCGGTGGCCTCCGCGCCGATCGTGCCCCCCGCGCCGCCGCGGTTGTCGATGATCGCCGGCTGGCCGAACGCCTCGCCGAAGCGCGCCCCGACCAGGCGCGCGAGCACGTCGTTCGGGCCTCCCGGCGCGAAGGGCACGATGATGCGGATCGGGCGCGCCGGCCAGGTCGTCTGCGCCCACCCGGACGACACGAGCGTGACCGCCAGCACTACCGCCGCAGTCCCCAGCCCCGTGACCTTGCCCGCGTGCAGGGCGGGGCCGCCGCCTCGCCGACGCCGCGCGGGCCGCGCGGTCGTCTGCCGATCGGCGGCCGGCGACAGCCCTGAGCGCCGGGCAATGCCCAGGGCCGGGCACGGATGTTTCAGGTCGGGGACAGGCATCTTCGCCTCCGGAGGATCGGGCATGAGGACACTCACGCATCAACCGTACCATCCGCCCGGTCCCCGGACTCGCGCGCATGGCCCTGCCCGCGACGCTCGGGGCTCGCCTCACGCTGGCGAGCCTGGGTGGTCCCCCGCCTCGACCTGCAGCGATCATCCGGGATCGGCAAACCGGGTGCAGCCCGCCACGCCAGGCCGCCGAGGCGCCCGCGCGCAAGGCCCGCCAGCCCGTGTCGAGGCGGGATGCGTGATCGTGCCGGGCGCGGATCGAGGCCCCCCGTCGCGGGCCCGATCGCTCGGCATCGGCAGGACTCGCCTCATCGGCCGACGCGGCAGGACGCAGGCCGCCCCGCCCCCGGCCGGACGCAGGGATCGAGGTCCGCATCCGGCGAGCGCCGCGGGCAATCGCGACGCGGGCGCGAAGGCAGCCGTGCCGTGCCCCCGTGGTCGCGGGGACGGATCGGGTCAGAGCTCGCGGATGATGTCGAACTGCCGCGCGTAGCCCGAGGCGTCGATCCGCGCGACGAGCAGCGTGGACTGGTCGCGGCGGGCGAGCGCCGCGGCCAGTTCGCGCCGGTAGTCCTCGACGGAGTCCACCTCGGCGCAGGCCAGCCCGAACGCGCGCGCGAGATCCGGATAGGACGGCGACGGGAAGTCCAGCCCGTGCACGCTCTTGCCCAGCTTCGCCTGCTTGACCGAGATCAGGCTGTGGCCATCGTCGGCGAAGATCACGTAGACGATCCCGAGCCGGCGGCTCGCGCCGGTCAGGAGTTCCTGCACCCGCATCATGAACCCGGCGTCCCCGCACAGGCACAGCACCGGACGCTCACGCGAGGCCAACGCCACCGCCTGCGCCGCCGGCACGCAGAAGCCCATGGTGGCGAGGCCGTTGGACATCAGGAACTCGCGCGGGCCATAGGCCTCCCAGAGCTCGACCGAGATGAGCTTGTTCGCGCCCACGTCGGTCACCACCACCGTGTCGCGCGGGGCGACGTCTCGGGCGGCGAGCACCACGTCGTTGGGAGAGAGTCCGGCGACCGGCACCGCGAGCTGCTCGCGGACCGACTGCCGGTGCGCGATCGCCTCGCCGGTCGACCACTGCGAGCGCTCGCCCATGGATGTCGCGCCGAGGGCGGCGGCGAGCGCCTCCAGGGAGGCGCCCAGCTCGCCGATCAGTTCGAGTTCCGCGGCGGCGGTCTGCTCGACGTTGGGCACGCTGTCGATCCACAGCGCCGGCACCGGCAGCGGCCACGGCCGGGGCAGCAGTTCCACCGGATCGAAGCCGGCGAACACCAGGTAGTCGCAGCGCTCGATCAGCGCCTGCTCGAGCTTGCCGCCCATGAATACGCCCGCGCACCACGGATCGTCGGCCGCGATCGCGCCCTTCGCCTTGGCCGAGGTCAGCACCGGCGCGCGCAGGGCGGCGGCGAACCGCGCGAGGTCGCCGGCCGGCAGCGCCAGCGACCCGAGGCCGGCGAGCACGAGCGGGCGACGCGCCTGCGCGAGGCGGCCGGCGGCCACCGCGATGGCCTCGGCCCCCGCGTGCGGCACCGCGGCCGGTCGCGTCAGCACCAGTTCGGCGCCCGGACGTCCGGCGACGTTGTTCGGGAAGTCGACGAACACCGGACCCGGCCGATCGGAGAGCGCGGTGCGGAAGGCACGGCGCATCGCGGTCGCCCAGGTATCCTCGTGCAGCGTGATCTGCGCCTTGGTCACCGGACGCATCATCGCGAGATGGTCGAACTGCTGGCGCAGGGCAACCTCGTGCACGCCCGGCCGGTAGCGGTCGGCGAAGGCGATCACCGGCAGCCGGTCCAGGGCCGCGTGGGCAAGCCCGTTGGCGAGGTTGGATACGCCGGGGCCGATCGCCGAGAGCGCGACGCCCACCGTGCCGGTCCGCTCTCCGTAGATGCCGGCGGCGATCACCGCGGCCGTCTCGTGCTGCGTGAGCACGAAGTCGATCCCGTGCGCCGAGCTGGCGCTCACCAGTTCCGCGGTCGCACCGCCACCGGGAATGCCGAAGATCCGGTCCACGCCCGCCTGCCGCAGAGCGGCGAGCACCTGTTCGGCGATCGTCTTCATCGCATGTCCCCTGCCCTGTGCGCGCGCCGCGCGCTGTGCGTCTGTCCGTGCGCGCTCGGCACGCCGCGCACCGTCCGTGATCATCCGGGCGATCGTGGATCGCTCCGGCTCGCCGTCGCTCGCGACGGGTCCTGTACTACCAGGCGGTGGTACCGCCGTCGACCGGGATCACCGCCCCGGTGACGAACCGGCTGGCGTCGGAGGCGAGCCAGACCGCCACCCCCTTGATGTCGGCATCCCCGCCGGGGTGACCCAGCGGAATCTCGCGATCGATCTTCTCCGGACGCGACTCGTACACCTTGCGATTGATGTCGGTGACGAAGAAACCCGGGCAGACCGCATTGACGCGGATCTCGTGGCGCGCCCACTTGATCGCGAGGTCGCGGGTGAAGTTGACCAGCGCGCCCTTGCTCGACCCATAGGCGATCGAGTTGTAGGCGTCCGGGTTGCGTCCCACCAGCCCGGCGATCGAGGCGATGTTGATGATGCTGCCGCGGCGCTGCCGGATCATCCCGCGGCCGAAGGCCTGGGCGAGCATGAACGGGGCGGTGATGTTGAGGTCGAACACCTGCTGCCAGCGTTCGAGCGGCATGTCCTCGACCGGCGCCACCCACGCGCGACCCGCATTGTTGACCAGGATGTCGCAGCCGCCGAAGCGCTCCATCACCTGGTCGTGCAGGGTCGCCACCTGCTCGGGACGCGACACGTCGCACGCGGCGGACATCACCTCGCCGCCCCAGCGGCGCAGTTGCTCCTCGGCGGCAGCCAGCCGCTCGGCCTTGCGCGCGCAGATCACCACCTTCGCGCCGAATTCAGCCAGTGCATCGGCCATCTGCAGCCCGAGTCCGGTGGAGCCTCCGGTGACGACCGCCACGCGGCCGGTGAGATCGAACAGGTCCTTCAGCGGTGTGTTCATGGGCAGCCTGGCAGTGGGGCGGGAAGGGACGAGGCGCAACGCCCGGACGAGTGGATAACCGGACGAGGAAACGACGTTGCGGGGAAAGTGGCGGGAGGGGGAACGGCGAGAATCGGATCGGGCCGGCACGCATCGGGAGCCATCGACGCATGCCGGGGACGCCGGGCGGACGCAATGGCGAGCGCCACGCGAAGGGGGCGGGGGCGGCTGCCGACGCGACCTCGCGACGCAGGCGGCCGCCGGGGAACGGCCGCATCATCGAAAACGCCCGCACGAGGCGGGCGTCGCGAGCGGCGGCCGGCCTGCCCTCAGGCGCCCCAGGGGCGGATCGCCTGCTTGAGCTTCGCGTAGCCGTCGAGATACTTCGGGCGCACCGGCTCGTAGATCGAGTCGAAGGTCGCGAGCTGGTCGTCCAGCCATTTGTGCAGCTTCGTGTTGCCCGGGTTCGCCGCCTTGTAGGCGTCGTTGATCAGCACGAAGTGGATGCGCGGATCGTAGGGGTCCTTGGTGCCGCCCACCGTCTCGTCGCCACCCAGCAGGCGGGTGAGCATCGCGTCGGCCGAGCCCAGCGTCTGTTCGAAGATCGGCTCGCCCTGCATCCGGTACATGACGCTGGTCATGTCGCGGCCGTTCTTCATGGTGAAACCCATGTCGGACCAGACCTTGTTGATGTCGGCGCCGGCCTTGACCTGGTCGATCACCATCTGGCCCCAGTCGCGCAGCACCTGCGGCGCGTCGGCCATCAGGTCGGTCAGGCGATCGCCGTCCAGGTCGGTGGCGATCACGATCGCCTTGCGCTGGCGGATCATGTCGTGCAGCAGGATGCCGTAGTTGGTGTCGGAGATGTGCTCGCTGATCTCCCCGCCCCAGTTCTCCATGCCCGCCTTGAAATCCTTGGGCAGCAGGGCGACGATCGCGTCGACGTTGTCCTTGTGCTCCTCGTAGGCGTCCACCGCATAGGCACGGGTCAGCTTGAACTTGGTGCCCTTCATCATCCAGCGCAGCAGGCCCGCGTTGATCGCGTCCTCCTGGGCCTGCGTGGGCTTGGTGGCGATGCGGCCGATCTGGCCGGTCTCGTGCACCATCTTCAGGAACAGGCGCCCGGCGTAGGCCATGCGGATGCCGGGGGTGTTCATCTCCGAGTGCACGATGCCGGTCTCGCGATCGACCTTGAACTTCTTCTTGTCCTGCGAGTAGGGCAGGCAGGGCATGCAGCGCACCGTGGTGATGGTGCCGTAGGGCCGCACGTTGCAGTACACGCCGGCGGCGGTGCGCAGCGGGGCGTTGGCCGACTTGCCCAGCACCACCACCTTCTTGCCGCCGTCGTTGACCAGGAAGTCGCCGGCGGTCGACCACTTGATCGACGTGTAGGGAAGCTTGCCGAACCACTCGAGGCTGGCGAGCTTGGTGTCGTGGCGGAACTGCGCCATCATCGGCACGCCGATGTAGGGCAGGCCGAGCACGTCGAGCGCCATCAGCGTGCCGTTGAGCGCGAAGGTGTCGGTGAAGGTGTGCGCCACCGGCTTCACGCCGCCCGCGGCATTGCCCCCCTCCCACAGGATGGCATCCGGCGAGCCCTCGACCTTCACGGCCGAGCGCTTGTAGATCGAGTCCAGGTACTTGAACAGGTCGCCGCTGGCTTCCTCCTGGGCGATCTTGAGCAGGTCGAGGCGGTCGGTCATCTGGGGTCTCCGTACGAGGGGGCGGGTCGAGGCGGGCCATGGCCCGTGGGCGGCGCCGGGGGCGGCAGCCGGGCACGGGCCCGGTGCGGCGTTCACGGCGGCGG
>JBIPNU010000391.1:0-3405 GCA_044370615.1 Burkholderiales bacterium | reverse complement strand
GCGAGGGCAGCGCAGGCCCGCTCACGCGGCGCGCTCCGCAGCCGCGCGTCGTGCGTGGTAGTCCTCGAGGATCACGCAGGCGGCATGTGGATCGTTGCGCGTCCTGCGGTGTTGCGGTCGCGCGCCGGCCTCGCGCTGGCGCGAGGCGGCGTCCACCGACGTATAGCGTTCGTCGACCTCCACCACCGGCAGCGCGTGGCGGCGCCCCAGCGCCCGCCCGAAGGCGCGCGCCGAGCGCGTGAGCGGATCGGCCTGGCCGAGATCGGGCCGCGGCACGCCCACGACGAGTACGACCGGGTGCCAGGCCTCGATCAGCCGGGCGATGGCGGCAGCCGATGCCTCGCGCGAGGTGGCGTCCAGGCGTTCGAGGGGATGCGCGGAGCCGAGCGCGCGATCGCCGACCGCCACGCCGATCCAGCGCGTGCCGTAGTCGAAGGCGAGGACGGTACCGGGCTCAGGCATGGCCAGCCTGCTCGGAGAGCCGCGACAGGTCGATGCCCAGCAGTCGCAGGGCAGCCGCGTGCCGCTGGGCCGGCGGATGCTCGAACAGCAGCGCCGGTTCGGCCTGAACCGTCAGCCAGGCGTTCTGGCGCAACTCCTGCTCGAGCTGCCCGGGCGCCCATCCCGCGTAGCCGATGGTGACCAGCACCTGCCCGGGACCTGCGCCCTGACCCAGCGCGGTGAGGATGTCGCGCGAGGTGGTGAGCCCGATGTCCTCGGTCACTTTCAGCGTGGATTGCCACTGGCCGACCGGGCGATGCAACACGAAGCCGCGGTCGACCTGGACCGGCCCGCCGTAGTGCACCGGCAGGTCGCTCAGTCGCGGCGCGTCGAGCGGAATGTCTACCTGTTCGAACAGGCCGCGCAGCGTGAGTTCGGTGGGCCGGTTGACCACGACGCCGAGAGCGCCCCGGGCATTGTGCTCGCAGACGTAGGTGACCGTGCGGGCGAAGTTCGGATCGGCCATGGCCGGCATGGCGATCAGGCAGTGCCCGGTCAGGTCGATCGTGGAGGCGGCAGGCATCGGGGTCCGGCAGGCCTTGCGCTGGCGGCGATGGCCAGCGCGGGCGGTGGGTCAGCAGGTCGATCGATTGTAACCCGGCGTGCGGCGGCGTCCCCCGACCGCGGGCCTGCGACCCCTGGTCGCCGGCTCGTCGGCCCCCCGTCGGCCCGTCGGCCCATTGGCATATCCCGCCTCGAGCGACCCCCTGCGGCCGCGCCGAGCGGGGCATGCCGTCGGGCCGCGGAGGATCCGCCCCCCCCCCCTTCCGCCCGACCCGCCAGGAGATCGTCTTGCGATACGACAGCGCGCTGTTCTGGTTCCGCCGCGACCTTCGGCTCGAGGACAACGCCGCGCTGGCAGCGGCGCTGACGGCGGCGCGGCGCGTCTGGTGCGTGTTCGTGTTCGATCG
Organism: Burkholderiales bacterium; assembly: GCA_044370615.1. Lineage (GTDB taxonomy): Bacteria > Pseudomonadota > Gammaproteobacteria > Burkholderiales > CAIKXV01 > CAIKXV01. Next base: position 1,993 of record JBIPNU010000391.1, on the reverse strand, counting down.
CGAGATCCTCGACGCGTTGCCGCGTGCCGAGGACCGGCGGGTCGGGTTCATCCACGCGAGTCTCGCCGAACTGTCCGGCGCGCTGGCGGCGCGTGGAGGCGGCCTGATCGTCCGCCATGCGCATGCCCGGGAGGCGATCCCCGAGATTGCACGGGCGGTGGGCGCGCAGGCGGTGTACGCCAACCACGACGACGAGCCGGCAGCGCTCGCGCGCGACGCCGCGGTCGCGCGCGCGCTGGCCACCGAGGGCGTGCGTCTGGAGACGCGCAAGGATCACGTGCTGTTCGAACGTCGCGAGGTGCTGACCGGCTCGGGCACCGTGTTCGGCGTGTTCACGCCCTACCACAACGCGTGGTTGCGGCGGCTCGCCGCCGAGCCGCAGGCGCTCGACGCGCACCCGTTCGCACCGGCGCCCGGGCAGTTGCAGCCGGTTCCCGCCGGCGAGCGCGACCTCGCAGCATGGCCGCTGGCGGCGATCGGTTTCGCGGCGACCGATCTGCGCGCGGCGGGGATCTCGTCCGGCACCTCCGGTGCGCAGGCGGCGCTGGCCGGGTTCCTGCCGCGGATCGGGCAATACCACACCCAGCGCGACTTTCCCGGACGGTCGGGCACGAGCGGGCTCTCGGTGCATCTGCGCTTCGGCACGCTCTCGGTACGCCACGCGCTGCGCGAGGCGCAGCGGCGCATCGAGCCGCAGGGCGAGGAGACCGAGGGGGCCAGGATCTGGCGCGCCGAACTCGCGTGGAGGGACTTCTACGCGATGATCCTGTCCCAGCATCCGCACGTGGTCGGCCACGCGTGGCGGCGCGAGTACGACCGGCTCGCCTTCGAGAACGACCCCGGGCTGTTCACCGCCTGGTGCGAGGCGCGCACCGGCTACCCGATCGTGGATGCGGCGATGCGCCAGATCCTCGACACCGGCTACATGCACAACCGGCTGCGCATGATCGTCGCCTCCTTCCTCGTCAAGGACCTGCTGGTCGACTGGCGCCAGGGCGAGCGCTTCTTCGCCGAGCACCTGAACGATTTCGACCTCGCCAGCAACAATGGCGGCTGGCAGTGGGCTGCCTCGACCGGCTGCGATGCGCAGCCTTATTTCCGCATCTTCAACCCGGTCAGCCAGTCGGAGCGGTTCGATCCGGACGGCACGTTCATCCGCCGCATGCTGCCGGCGCTGGAGCGGGTGCCGCTGCGCCACCTGCACGCGCCGTGGACCCTGCCCCCGCTCGAGCAGCAGGCCGCGGGCTGCGTGATCGGTCGCGACTACCCGGCGCCGATCGTCGACCACGCCGAGCGCCGGTTACGCGCGCTGGCCATCTACAAGTCGATCCGCGCCGGCGGCTGATCGGCCCGTGCCCGCGGTGCCGCGAGCGCGCTGCCGCGTGCGGGGGACGACCCGCGAGGCCCGGCGCGCGTGTCGCATCGCGTCGCACGAGGCGCGCGACCGCGGGGCAGGGTGCTGCGTGAAGGCAGGCTGCCACGCCGGGTGCCTTCGCCGCATCGCGCGGCGCAGGCGTGCGCGGCCGCGGCCGGCCTCGCAGACGCCCGCCTTGCCGGCCGCCAGGCGGGACGCGATACTTCGCCGGATGCGGAGGATGCGAGCAATAAGGGCGTCGAGCGGGTGGAGGCGAGGGGGCGTGGCGGTCGCGCTCGCGCTGTCGTCGGCCGCCGTGTGCGCGCAGCCGGCGTCGCCGGCGGGCGAGCGCGGTGCCTCGACCCCGCGACCGCTGCGAGTGGTGGTGCCGTTTCCCCCGGGCGGCAGTTCGGACGTGATCGCGCGGCTCACCGCGGCGCGCGTGTCCGAGGCGCTGCGCCAGCCGGTGATCGTCGACAGCCGGCCGGGTGCTGGCACGTCGATCGGCAATGCCATCGTCGCGCGCGCGAATCCGGACGGGCACACCCTGCTGCTGGCCGACACTGCATTCGCCGCGTCCTCGGCCGTGCTGCAGGGGCTGCCCTACGACGCCCTGCGCGATTTCGCGCCCATCGTCCA
>JBIPNU010000018.1:0-12385 GCA_044370615.1 Burkholderiales bacterium | reverse complement strand
CAGGCACCGCGCGGTGCCTGGCCGCTCGAGCGCAGACCACTTGGCTCACCCGACGTCGGGAAGATCCGACGTGGTGGGATTTCCGGGTTGAGGCTGTACCAGCATCTTGAGCTGACTGATGGCGCCAGACCTCAGGCTGCGGTAAGCGGCTGGCACATCCTCCAGAGCGATCGGGGAAGCAGCAAGCGCCGCGAGGCGGTCCGCCAGCCGCGGAAGCAGCGTCACTGCCTCCCGGAACTCGTCCTGGAACACACTGCATCCGACCAGCGACAGCTCGCGCTCCACCAGCTGGTTCGCATCGACGGGCTGGGCGCCGTCGAACAGACCCACCATGGCAATGCGTCCGCCCGAACGCACGCACGCGAGCAGCCGGTTGAGCACCTCGCCGGAGCCCGTCGCCTCGACTCCGAATGCCGGTTCCGTCCCGTCGCAGGCATCCCGCACTGCCTGCACCTCCAGGGCCACGGGGCGGATGCCGGCAACGTCCTCGAGCAGGCGTGTCCTGTCCGCATTGCGTTCCGCCAGCAGAACGGGGTGCTGGCCGAGTTCCCGCAACAGCAGGGCCACCAGCCCGCCGATGCATCCGCCGCCCGCGATCAGGACCTTGGCTCCCGGAGACGCGTCAAGCTGGCGCACCACCCGCAGCGCCACGGCGAGCGGTTCAGTCATCGCCGCGACGGCGGGATCGATGCCGGCCGGTACCTTGAGCAGACGGTGGGCCGGCTGCACGCTCTGCTCGGCAAAGCCGCCGTCGCACACCTCGCCGACGAAGCCCATGCGCCGGCACAGGTTCCTCGCGCCCCGGAGGCAGTGATCGCATTCGCCGCAGTTGGCGCGCGAATCGACCACCACGAGATCACCCGGCGCCATGCCGCTCACTCCCGCACCGAGCGACAGCACCTCGGCGCAGAACTCATGCCCCGGCGTCACCGGAAGTCGGGAGATCCACTGGCCAGTGGCGAAGTTGTGAAGGTCCGAACCGCAGATCCCTGCCATGCGAACCCTGAGTCTGACCTGACCCTCGGCTGGGGGTGGGGGCTCGGGCATATCCTCGAACCGAAGATCGCCCTTGGCATGGAAACGAATGGCACGCATCTGCCCTGTCCTCCTTCGGTGCCCGCCACCCGGGTCCGTATGCCCGAATGTTAACCGGCACGGCACAGGGCCGGGGCCCGGCTCACCAGCGCAGCAGCCGCGGTGTCACCAAGGCACCCAGGACCCCGCTTTCCGCGATGCCGGCTGAATCACGGCTGCTGCAGCGCGTGTTCGACATCGATGTGGAGCGCTGCGCGTGGTGTGGGCAACTGAAGATCCTCGCCGCGATCGAAGAGCCGGTGGCGATCGTGAGGATCCTCACGCACCTGGGCCTGCCCGCGGGGGCGCCGCCGCGCGCAGCGGCGCGGGAGTTCTCGCTCGACTTCGCAGCCTGACCGGAGAGCAGGACGACGGTTCCGCGAGAGAACCGACGGACGTGCTCGGCCTGTGATCGCGTGAGGGCGTCAAGGCGAGGCGGGTGAACGGTGATCCGGCCCGAATCCGCGCTCGAATGGCTGTTTCAAGTGCGGATTGTGTGCCTGGCGGCGCGCGGTTGATCGCTCAAAGTACGGGGAATACAGAGCCAACTCGCAGCAGGCGTCGTTTGAAATTCCTATTCGCACGATCAGGGCGCACAGCGCGAGGACGCCTGGCGGTCGAGCAGGTCGAATCGGGACACGCGCCCGTCGCCCTCGAACAGATCGAACGAGGTGGCCGTCTCGCTCACGATCCGGTTGATGTCCGGAGGCTCGCGGGCCGACTCGGGGTAGCGCCAGACGAAATGGCCGCTCTGTACCGTCCAGAAGCCTTCGTGGTGACGGCGCCCCGCCGCGTCGGTGACATTGCGGTCCATCCGGAAGCGCCCGTCATCCGTCAGCGTGATGCGAAACATCGCACCACGCTGCACTGTCGACCACACGCCCACGAAGCGGCACGGGATCTGCGGTGGCGTCTGGTAAGGACCGCTGCCCTCCAGCTTCGGCACGCTCGGGATCAGCTCCGTACGCGGGTCGACGCAGGCACGCGCATCGACCTTGCAGAGATCCGCCTCGTCCTGGACCTGCTCGTATCGGCTCACCATCAGCACCTGTGCGCCCCAGACCAGCACCAGCAGGCCGACCGGCACGTAGATCACCACTCGCACCACCACGGCCACCCAGGTGGGAAGGCGACTGCCGAGCAGGCCCGTGGTCTTCTCGGGCAAGGTCTTTCGCGCCGCCGCCCGGACCCCGGGGATCATCAGACGCCGGATGAGCAGGTAGGCCAGCAGCGGCAGCAGCAGCGCCGCGGCGATCCACTGGGGCCGGCGTGGCCACCACGCCGTCAGTCGTGCCCACCCGCCGGGCGGCTGCGCGGAGTCCTGAGCCTGAGCCTGTGTCGGCACCTGCGGTTGCGCGGCGGCCGCGACGCGATAGCGTGCATCGTCGGCCCGCCAAGGATGGAGTACCAGTGCCTCGTCCGGATCGGCGGCCAGGCCCGCGCAGGTAGCGCGTGTCTGGTAGAGACCAGTCCCGACGCCGCCAACCGGCATTCCCACCACCACGATCTCGTCGCCCGCGAGCCGCAGCACGTGCGCCGTCGCCGGCTCGAGGCCCATGCCGGGGTCGGGCAGACCACGCGGGGTGCTCGTGTTCGGGTCGAACAGCGAGAGCGGATCGGGCGAGAGCGCGCACCCGTCGGCCAGCAGCACTCCCCGACGCCCCATGCTCTGGTGCTGAAGGATGTAGGTCCAGCGCTGGCGGGCCGTATCCCACAGCATGCGCGGCCCGGCGTCGGCGACCCAGTCCACTTCGATGGAGCCCGAATTCACGTTCACGCCCGACTGCGATCGCCACCCCTTGAACAGGGACTCCCAGAACTGCGCGGCGACCGCGCTGACGTCCAGCGGCGTCGCCGAACCCGGCAGGCTCAGCTCCACCATCGGCCCGGACGGCAACACCGGCGCGCCGTAGGTCAGGCCCGCGAGTTGCCAGCGCAGGCTGCCTGCGCTGAACGCGTCCCGGCCTTCGTCGTAGACCGCCGCGTGGTCGTTGCCGGTCACCACCACGAGCCGGCCATCGGGCAGCAGCCCGGCCGTGATCGAGGCGTCCGCCCAGCGCGCCAGGGCGAGTTCCCCGCAGGGCCGCCAGGTCGACTCGGTCGGCAGCAGGCACTGGGCCAGCAGGCTGTCGCCACCGGCACTGCCCGGCCCGACGCCGACATGCACGACACGCCCCGAGGGCAGTTGCGCGACCGCGTGGTGCCGACTGCGGCGCGTCGCCGGCCGCCCCGCCTCGCTCCATCGCCGCTGAGCAGGGTCCCACTCGTAGGCATGGCTCTCGAGCCTGCCCTCGGGCGGCACGGTCGATCCGACCACCAGCACCCGGCCGCTGGCCAGTCGCGTGGCCGCCGGCGGATGGAACCACGCCGGGGGCCGTGTCTCGGGCACTGGCGAGCGACGTGTCCACAGCAGCACGCGAGTGCCAGTGAAGATGCGCACGCGATCGTCCGGCAGGCGCTGCAGTACCGGGGTGACTTCCGACTCGACGTCGGTCGCGACGATCGCGCTGCCGGCCGGCAGCCAGCGCTGCTGTTGCGCGTCGAGCAGCCAGACCCATGGCTCGTGATACGGACTGGGGCTGCCCTGCCGCCCCGCCACCAGCAGCACGGATCCGTCGTCCAGCAGCGTGGTCGCAGGGTGGCTCAACGCGCGCGGCAGGCGCGTGGATTCGCTCCAGCGCCCGCTCGCCGGGTCGAAGATCTCGGTGCTCGCGTACAGGCGCACGTTGTAGCGCGCATCCGCGCTGTGGCCGCCGGCGACAAGCACCCTGCCGTCGGCCAGGCGCGTCGCGCCGTGGCCATGGCGCGCCACCCCCATCGGCGGCATGCGCTGCCACTGCCCGGTCGCGGGATTCCATCGCTCGACCGAATCGAGCGCCATGCCGCTGGCGTCGCGCCCGCCCACCACCAGCACCGTGCCATCCGCGAGCAGCGTGGCCGTATGCCCCGCGCGCGCGACCAACAAGGGCGGGAGGACCTGCACCCGGTCGCCCTGGACGCGCTCGACGCTGGCCAGCACCGGTTCGATGACCGGGTTCGAAGCCGATGTGCGGGGGGCACCGCCCTCGCCGCTGCCGCGCGCATCGGCAACAGGATCGGCGGCGAGCGCCGGATCGGTGATGCCCCCGACCAGCAGCACGCTGCCGTCGGCGAGCTGCGTCGCGGTATGCCGCAGCCTCGACCCGCTCAGGTCGGGCCCGGTCTCCCACTCCCCGCGCGTGACGTTCCAGATCGCCGTGGCGACATGCGGCGCACGAGGGGTGGTGTCGTTGAGCAGGCGCGGCAGGTCGCACAGGCCACCGGCCAGCAGCACGCGTCCGTCGCCGAGCGGCGTGGCGCTCGGCAGGAAGAGATTGCCCTTGCACGACGGTGGCCGCGGCAGGCGCTGCCAGCCGCGCCGGTCTCCGCGCCAGGCTAGCGGGTCGGCGTGCGGGAACTGGTGCGTCTCGGTTCCCCCGTCCCGGAATCGCTCGCGCAGCGATCGAATCGGGCCGCCTTCGGCACCGCGCGCCAGGTCATCGCCGAAGAGCAGGACGGTGCCGTCCTGCAGCGTGGTCACGGTCGAAGCCCTGCGGCCGTTCTCCAGATAGACGCCGATCGCGCGAAGAGTGCCGACGACCGATGCAGCACCGCCGGCCGCGCCGTGTACGGCCCCACCGGAGCCGTCCTGTGCGCACGCGCGAAGCGGCAGGCACAGCGCAGCACCCAGCGAGATCAGGCATACGGCCACAGCCCCCGCCCGGGCTCGGCGCGTCCCGACCACCCTGCTGCTTCTCATGGTCTCCCCCCTCTAGGGAGGTTATCAGGCTTCGGCCCCCCGGGACGCGCGCCGAAGTCGCCGGCTCGATACCACCGGCGCGAGAGCAGCCTCGCTCATGCCCTGCGGGAACGCCGCCGCGCGTGCCGCCTCGTGCGCCGGTCGAGTACGGCGAAGGGTAACCGCTGCCGGTTCGATACGAAGCGCGCGAGCGCAGCCTCACCCCTGCCCAGCGGGAACGCCGCCGCGCGTACCCCGGAGTCCGGCGGCCTGCACGCGTGGGCGTTCAGGGTCGACACCGTCGCGCGCAATCGTGGACCGGGCTGTCGCGCTCGAAGCCTCCCCCGCCCCTGATAGGGGCAGGCGTTCAGAACCGCGTGGTCAGGTCTATCCAGCCTTGCGGCATGAGTCGCACGACCTGCGCCTCCAGCCATTTGCGCCCGCCCAGCAGGATGCCCACGCCAAGCAGCAGCACGAGGATGCCGAAGCCCCGCTTCACGCGGTCCATGTGGGCAATCACCCAGCCACGCACGCGACCGAACCCGGCGCGCGAGGCATAGGCGGCGGCCACCAGCACGGTCGCCGCCCCCAACCCGACTACGCCCGGCACCACAGTGCCGCGCAGAGCGCCACCTCGGTGCTGCCCTTGAACACGAGCAGCACGGACTGGGAGCGCACCTTGTGCTGGCGCTTGAGTTCGGCCTCGCGGTCGTAGTTGGCCACCAGCACCGTCATGCCCTTCAGCTGGCCGCCGGACCTGAGCCGCTCGAGCGAGCGGGTCTGGCTCACGCAGGTGGGGCACCAGTCGGCATGGAAGTGCAGCGCCACCGGCTTGCCTGCGCCCTGCAGGCTGGCTAAGGCGGCCGCGTCATAGGCACGGATCTCGAGGGCCTGCGCGAGGCCGCTCATGCCCAGCAGCAGGAAGGACAGGACGGCAGCGAACGAACGGCGTTTCATGGACTCTCCCGATGTGGAATGGCCGCCAAGACGATGACGGCTCTCTCGTTGATTCGCCGCGCTCGCTAAGGATTCTGTTCGCCGCCCAGCCCGAGTTGCTCACACCGGTGCTGGGCATCGTGCACCGGGTCATCACGGGGTTTCTTCTCGGCCAGTCGGGACTGAAGCGCACCGCCGTCGACGCGGGCGCGGTCACGCTCGTTCAGCGATTCGGCTCGGCAGCGAATCTCAACATCCACCTGCACTGCCTGGTACTCGACGGGGCATATCGGCGCACCGAAGGCGAACCCGTCTTCGATGCGGCGCGAGCCCCCACCGGCAATGAGCTCGCGGGCCTGCTCGGGCAGATCATCGCGCGGCTGATGAAGCTGCCCACGCGGCGAGGTTAACTGGAACGACCGTGCCGTTACGTCACCCGCCCCGCACTCGCCAACGAACTCCTGAGCCGCAACGCCAAGGGGCAGGTGGTGCTGAAGCTCGAGAGCTCGACTCGCGACGGCACGACCCACATCGTCATGCAGCCGCAGGAGTTCATGCAGCGCCTGGCCGCGCTGGTGCCACGCCCGCGGCTTCACCTGATCCGCTATCACGGGGTGCTCGCCCCGAACGCGAAGCTGCGTGAGGCGGTGATCCCGCAACCCGGGCAGAAGGACAGTGCGCCAGCGCACGAGCACACACATGGCCAGGTGGCCCCGATGATCTGGGCACGGCTGCTGAAGCGCGTGTTCGACATCGACGTGGAGAGCCGCGCGTGGTGTGGGCAGCTGAAGATCCTCGCCGCGATCGAAGAGCCGGTGGCGATCGTGAGGGTGCTCACGCACTTGGGCCTGCCCGCGCAGGCGCCGCCGCGCGCAGCGGCGCGGGAGTTCTCGCTCGACTACGCAGCCTGGCCCGAGAGCAGGACGACGGTTCCGCGAGAGAACCGAAGGACGTGCTCGGCCCGTGATGGCATGAGGGCGTCAGGGCGAGGCGGGTGAACGCTGATCCGGCCCGAAGCCGCGTTCGTGTAGACAATGCAAGGGGGGATTGATCGCCTGGGAGCGCGCGGTTGACCGCTCAACGTACGGGGCATACAGCGCCGACTCGAAGCAGATGTGATTTGAAATTCCTGTTCCCGGGAGGGGAAGCGAGCTTCTTCCACCCGCGCAGCCAGCAATGGATCCCATGCCAGATCCCCGGCGGGGAGGTGGCGATTTTCAGGGCGGCGGAAGGCGGCGGCAACTTCACGTTCATCGGCAACCCCGGCAAGTTCAACGCGCTGGTGGAGGCCTTCGTCGGCTGACGCCGCCTTGCGGGCGCGGCCCTCCAGGGCTGCGCCTGCGCCTGTGTGCACCGCGCCTTGACACCTGCGAAGACGGGGGAGTACAACGCGACGTCGCCGGAAACACGGCGCGGAACAGTATGTTCCGAAAGAGAACATCACGGCCTGGGCGTCAGAGACGTCCTGGTGCCGTTGCGGAGGATTCGATGAGCGAGCCGATGGCATCCCGGGTCGAGCGCATGTTCGCGCGCGACCGGCTGATGGCGTGGATCTGTGTCGCCGTGCTGTGGGCTACGGTGGCATTCGTGTACGTCGCGGTGGGCCAGTTCGTGACAGACACCGGCATTCGCGTAGCGCTGGCTGCCAGTGCCATTGGCGTTCTACTGTTCAACACGGCCTCCATCGTCGCAATGGTCAGGCATTACCGCAACGATCGCGACCATATCTACGGCTCCGATCTGCGCCACCTCGACGAAGCGCGGGCCCGCCGCCGCGAACGTCCCTGATTCCCCCGCCCACGCGAGCATCCCATGGCCACCCCTCCCTATCAGCCGCCGCGCCAGTCCGGACTCGGCCAGCTCGTCGACAGCCTCTTCATCGTGGTGCTGGTGTTCCTGAGCCTGCTTGCGCCCGTGCTCACGGCGCCGAAGGCCGAACCCCCAGCGCCGGCCGCCGTCGCCACGGCGGCGCAGCCTGAACCGGTCACCACGTGGGCGTCGCTGAATCAGACACCGGCGCAAGCCGCCCAATGGGAAAAGCTGGGCCTCGCCCCGAAGGACGCCAAGCCGATGATTGAGCACCGTTTCGACTACACGGTGGATCCGCTGTGGCTCGCGATCACGGCGGTGGTGATCGCCGGCTATTTCGTTTTCGTACTCATGGTTTCGGAACGCCAGTACCAGGACGTGATCCGCGAACGTTTCGGTGACCGGCCATAGTGCTGGTGCACAGTATCCACGAACACAAGAAGAGACGCGCAGCGTCTCGCAGGCTATCCGGGGAGGACGCATGAACATCTGGGACGCGCTGACCTACGGCGCATGGATCGTCTCCATCCTGCTCTTCGCCTGGATGCTGCTGGACGCATGGCGCATCGGCCACCGGTTCGAAGAAGACTTCCTGCTCTCCTCCCGCGAAGGCGAGGACTGAGGCCCCCATGAGCGACGCAGCGGCAGCGGTGGGCGGGGAGCAGCGCAAATCCCGGATCGGCCTTCTGAAAGTCCTCGGGCCGTTGCATGTGTGGGCCCTGGGTGTCGGGATCGTGCTGGTCGGTGAGTTCATGGGCTGGAACTTCTCGGTCGGCAAGGGTGGCGCCTACGGCTCGCTGATCGCGTGCTGGATCATCGGCCTCCTTTACACATGTGTGGCCATGATCGACTCGGAAGTGACGTCCACCGTCGCTGCGGCCGGCGGCCAGTACACGCAGGCGAAGCACATCATCGGTCCCTTGATGGCGTTCAATGTCGGCCTGTACCTGGTCATGGCCTATACGATGCTCGAGGCAGGCGACGCGCTCGTGGTGGGCGACCTGATGAAAGCCGTCGCGGGCGAGGCCGGCAACGCCGATTTCGACACCCGGCCCTTCGTGGTGCTGACCATCGCCGTGCTCGCCTGGCTCAACTACCGCGGCGTGTTCATGACACTGACCGTGAACTTCGTCATCACGGCCATCGCATTCGTGGCGCTCGTGGTGCTGTTCTTCGGCGTTTCGCCCTGGTCTCCCGGCAAAGTACTGCTGCATGGGGATCTGCTCACCGACCTGCCTTACGGCTGGATCGGCGTCATCGCTGCGCTGCAATTCGGGATGTGGTACTACCTCGGCATCGAAGGCACCTGTCAGGCTGCGGAAGAGGTGCGTTCCGCCGGCCGGTCGATTCCGCTCGGAACCATGAGCGGCATGATCACGCTGTTGATCGCCGCGTCGATCACCTGGTATGTGGCGGCAGGCCTCATGCCCTGGGAGTACTTGGGCCAGGCCATCACGCCGATGTACGACGCCGCGAAGCTCACGGGCAACGGCGCGCTCCAGGTGCTGCTGTTCGTCGGCACGATCTTCTCGGCGATCGCCTCCGCCAACGGCTGCATCAACGACGCCTCGCGCGCATGGTTCTCGATGGGGCGCGACCGCTACCTGCCGACGTGGTTCGGCGCGGTGCACCCGCGCTATCGCACACCCTACCGTGCGATCCTGTTCCTCGTGCCCATCGCCGTTGTCTTCGCTTTCAAGGCACCGCTCGACCAGGTCATCACGTTCTCGATCCTGTCGGGCCTGCTCGGCTACACGTTCATGGCGATCAACATCGTCAGGTTCCGGCGCCGCTGGCCGCTCGGGTCGATCCATCGCGGCTACGTGCATCCGTTCCATCCGCTGCCAGCGGCCGTGCTGCTGTTGCTGTGCATCGCAACGTACTTCGCGACGTTCCTGGGCTACGGCTCAACGCTGCTGTCGGTGATGGGGTTCTACATCGTCGCTTCGATCTGGTTCGTGGTACACCGGTACAAGTACGTGAAGCGGGGTGACCAGTTCACCATGGCCTGGCCGCGGCCCCGCGACGAGTAATCTCCCGGGAGGACACCATGATCCGCAAGCTGCTTTGCGCCATCGACGGCTCGGCCGCTTCGTCCAAGGCGGCGGATGTGGCGGTGGAACTGGCCCGGCAACTCAGGGCCTCGCTCGTGTTCCTCACCGTCGAGCATGCCTCGCGCGCCGACGTGGCCCAGTCCCCGTTCTGGGATTCCCAGATCATCGGGGCTGCCGACGCCCAGACCCACCGCGTACTTGGCCAGGCGCTGGCTCGGGCCCAGGCCGGCGGGTTCGACAGCGCCGAATGCGCGACCACCCAGGGCACGGACATCGCCGCCGCCATCTGCGGCTACGCAGAACATCTCGAGGCCGACCTCATCGTCGTGGGGTCGGTCGGGCTCACCGGCTTGGCGCGTCTGGTCCTGGGCTCCGTGGCCCAGGATGTCGCCGCGAAGGCGTACTGCCCGGTCACCATCGTTCGCTGAGTGCCCATGAGTGTGGGCGCGCTCGCCGCGGTGTGCGGCCTGGGGTTGCTGCTCGTTTGGCAATACCATCGTGAAGCGCAGCGGGCACAGCGCTGGCGATCACAGTTGCTCGACGACTGCGCAGCGCTGCCCGATCTCGAGGCTCGCCGCAGTGTGGACACCCACGCCTTCGCTCGCCTGGACGGCATCTACGCCGGCACACCGGTGGCGATCGAACTCATTCACGACGACACAGGGTTCCGCAAGCTCCCGGTCCTGTGGCTGTCCGTCACCTTTGCCACGGCGCTGCCGGGTCTGCCCGCGATCTCGGCCACGAACCGAGTCCAGGGGACGGAGTTCTGGACCGCCGCCGACCAGCTCCCGCATCGCGTCCCGGCGCCCGAAGGTTGCCCGAACGAGGTCATCGTTCGCACTGCGGTGCCAGGCCCTCTGCCGCCAGTGTTCACCGAAGCGGCCGTACGCTTCTTCGGTGCGAGCACCGCGAAGGAATTGGTACTGTCGGCGCGTGGCGCACGACTCGTCTGCCGTGCCGGCGAAGCCCGGCGTGCCGATTATCTCGTCCTGCGCAAGTCACGCTTCGGCTTCGAGCGCGTCGATGCGGCACTTGCAAGATCGTTGCTCGACCACGGCGCTGCCTTGCTCGCCGCCATGAGGGCGCAGTGCCCGGCCGGGACGGACTGATCCATGCAACGCGCGCTGCAACACCCGTTGGCCGTGTTCGTCCTCGCCGCGGTACTCCCCGGCGCGGGCCACGTGGCTTGCGGGCTCGCCACGCGCGCGCTCACGTTCTTGTTCTTCATGCTGATGCTCGGCGCGGTGTCGTACCATCTGACGACGCCCGACCATTCGTTCGTGGGCCGCCATGCCGGTGGGGTGTTCATCTACGCGATATCCGTGCTCGATGCCTATCGAATCGCCCGGATCCGCTGGGCACAGCAGGCGATCGGCCGCGATGCGGCCCGCGCCGAATAGGCGCTCCCGGATCGGTGCGGGGCCGGTCGGGTGGCTGGCAACCGCCAGCCTCTCGGCGGCACCCGGTCCGGTGCCGCTTCCCGGGCTCAACGAAGCGCAGCAGGCGCGCTACCGTGAGGGGCTCGTGCAGTTCGAGCAGCGCTGGGTCGTGGCACCGTCGTCCTTCGGTACCTGGGGACGGGGGCCTGAGTCGGACCTGCCCTTCGGGTGGAGGCGGGGGTTCTGGCAGATCCTCGAGGCGGATGTCGCCCATACAATGGAATCGTATGGCGCGCGTGTGCCAGTATCCTCCCGCGGTACCCGTCACCCGGGCCCGGATACCCGAATGTTACTCGGCACGGCACTGAGAGACGCCGGCCTCACCAGCGCAGCACACGCGGCCCGATCAGCGCGCCAATCAGCCCGCTCGCGGCGATGCCGGCTGAATACCAGAGAGCGACGAAGACGGTCGACTCCTCGCGGCAGCCCAGGGCGTAGCCGGCCGCGCCCAGGGCACCCGCGAACAGCCCGGCGGCAAGCCCGGCCCGGCGTGGGCGGGTCGGCGCCAGGCCGCGCAACGCCCACAGCGCGGTCGCGAGCGCCGGGAGGGACAGGCCCAGCACGTTCCAGGGACAGGTCAGCCAGGAATGGCCCATCACCGCGGCAGGCCGAGCCTCGACCGGCGTGGCGAGCCATGCGATCACGCCCATGGCCGTCATCGCGGTGGCGACCGCGAGCGTGGCCAGCGACGGCACGCCGAGGCGACTCACCGGACGCCCGAGACGGGCCGCCATCCAGCCGCTGGCGATGGCGAGCAGCGTCGCGTAGGACAGCTTGATCCAGGGCGCGGGCGTCGAAAACATCGCCGCGGGCACCGGCCCCATCAGAACCATGACGAGCAGGATGCTGAGCGTGACTCCAACGGCGGCGGCAGGGAGCAGGCGTCGCGCGGCCACCGCGCGGGGGGCGGCGCCCGCGCCTCGCGCCAGGAAATCGATGAGTGCTTCGGTCTTCATGCGTCAACTCCTCAACAGGGACGCGAGCCGCTTGAGGCCGCGGTGGACCTGGACCTTGAGCGCGGACTCCGACACCTCGGCGCGGACGGCGGCCTCGGAAACCGACAGGCCCTCGACCTTGGTGAGCAGGATGGCCGCGCGCTGGGCGTCCGGCAACTCGCCCAGCAGGCGCTGGATGTCTCCGGTCGCGCCATCCGCCGGGGCGGTGGTCGCCAGCAGCGATTCCGACGTGTCGTCCAGCGGCAGATGCAGGTCCTCGCGGCGCCCTCGACGCCGCCAGTGATCGGCGAGCTTGTGCCTCGCGATGGCCAGCGCCCAGGCACTCACCGGAAGCGTCGGGTCGTAGGTGCCGCGCTGGAG